>JAGMEA010000009.1 GCA_023128415.1 Candidatus Babeliales bacterium | reverse complement strand
TTAGCCTTGGGTGTATGTCAGAAAACCTACACTGAAGCCCATTAAAACAAAAGCATCTAATCTCTTTTATGCGACGAACCTTTTTCTGTAAATTATAGGCAACCTTCAAAATAATAATCGGAGATTCGTCATGAAGCAGATTTTAAAATTTTTATTATTAACGTTCCTCTTTACCGTATCAACAAATGCTATCGACCTGCCAACCTTCTGGCGTACATCTATGTTTCAAGGTGAACCTGGAAATGACATCAGAAATGGTACAGTATATTTTGATGTTAAAGGAAGCTACGGATCTACAAAAAGCGGATTCAATGGCAGTGGCGATACAACAAACATTTTAAATATAAATGGCTTAGTAGACGTTAATAATCTAGCACTAAACCTAGAAAACTTAACCAGTGCCTCAAAACCAATCACTTATCAATATTTAAGAGAAACCAGTGGAACAATTCCAGCATTAAATTTTACTGGCAACAATGGAAAATTTGAATTAAATGGAAAGATTAAAACACAGGAATTAGCATTTGAGGCTAGAGTAAATGCTAAAAGTGGTTTTTTTGGAAGAATTCATGTTCCTTTACGTAAGGTAGAAATAAAAGATATATCTATAATTAATAAAACAAGTTCGGATGCAACTGGAGCTAGTACTTTTCAAGATTTTTTAGACAACCATCTTGATACAGTTCTTAGTGAAAATGGACTTGATTCAATTACAACTACATTTGATAAAGAAAGTATTGGTGATATTTCAATAAACATTGGTTGGGAAGGATACGGAAACGGAAATTTTGGCGTTATAAAAAGTTTCTCAGGAAGCATTGCTGGAACACTAACAATCCCAACAGGTCCTAGGGAAAAATTAAACAGGGTTGTCTCTGTTCCTCTAGGACATGACGGGCATATAGGATTAGGTGTTAGGGGAAATGCTCAGGCACATTTATCTAATTGGTTTGCCGTTGGTGCAAATTTAGGAGTTAATGTTTTTTTAAGCAGAACTACAACAAAACGTATGCCAACCTCCAAAGATCAAAATGGACTTGTGCTTTTGGAACAGGGAAGAGCTGAAACTGACCCCGGAGCTTTGTGGGATCTTGGCGGTTATTTAAAATTAGATAAACCATTTGGTGGTTTTTATGGAATAGCAGGTTATTCATTCACTACACAGGAATCTAAGAGACGAGTAGTTAAAGATAGTCAATTTCTGTACACCTTGATCTTTAATCAAACACAAGCTGGAACACATGCGCATAATAAAGACGACATTGTAAACTCTGACCAACAATTAAAGCAATGGAATCAACATATTTTGCAATTTGCATTAGGATACGATTTTAAAACACACAAATCCAATTTCGCACCTAGATTTGAATTTTTTTACAACTACCCATTGTTTGGCAAAAGAGTCTTTAAAACAGATATGATTGGAGGATTGGCTGGTTTAATAATGCACTGGGATTTTTGATCCTAGGCAGCAGCAGCCCGCCCATGACCCAAAGCTAAAGGACGAACTGGTAAATAATCAGCTTGCCCTACATCTTCATCATCACTAAAAATTTCTTCTACCTGTGGACCATCATCAGCAGGCCTTCTTCGCTGTCCTTGAGCACCTTGGACACCACCACCAACAGCAACAAGAACGTTATTTCCTGCAACTCTTTGTGGTAAAGGATTTCCCCTATAAACAACAAGTTGGTTTGCATATTTACGTGTATTAATGACACGACCTCTTAAGTTTTCAAGATAGTGCAACTTCCCATTATCACTCTTAATACGCTCATAAGTTGAATTTATTTGGCTACGTATAAAATAATATATAGAATAGTTTAACGCTTTTGTTCCCCATCTTTCATACCAAACATTGCTTCCCTTCAACTCATTAGAATAGCTTTCAAGTAAAGCAATCTCTTCATTAAGGTCTATAACAAAGCTAACAAGATAACAATCATCCGTTGTATATTTAGTACGTAAATTATGTATTTGATCTAATAAAAGATCCTCTCCGCCTTGTCCAACAAAATTCCATATATTATCTTGATCATTTAGATCTAAATGAATTCTAATAAGCCTATATTCCTTATAAGCATTAATGGCAACCAAAGACGCCAATGTACCCGCTAAAACTTTAAACTTAGTGCTATGCACGGTATCGTAACTAAGCTGCTTAATTCCGTCCAAAGTATCATGGCCAAATCGTTTAGTTCTACCTAACCCTTGAAGACCTCCATTTCTAACTCTAGCAACAGCACCTTCCCAGGCCAGCTTTATACCAGTTCGCTTCGCCTTTTCAACAAAAGGAGCCGGAGCTAAAAAACGCCTTGACGAAAAAATTGGTTGATCCTTTAAAGGTAAACCACCAATCAGACCTTGAGCTTGTGTGAATGTTAATAGAAAAAATCCCATTAAAATTTTAAATACTTTTGACATTGTAACCTCCATCCAAAATGTACGAGCAAAAGCTTGTTTATAGACTAAATATCGTAAAAAGTACGATCTTGTCAAAAGCTCCGACTAGATGCTATAATCTAAAGTCCTCTAAAAATCTTAGTTTTTTATCAAAAAAGGTAAAAATGAATACTTTTGACACAATTAAAACCTATATACTTTCCTCCATAACCCAGCTTTTTGGCTTAAAATCAGAGCAAATCAAAAATATTGAAATTTCAGTTAGTACAAATAAAGAAGAGCTTTTTGGAGACATTTCTTGCAATGCGTCAATGACCCTGGCAAAAGAATTGAAGAAAAACCCTCGTGAAATAGCCAAAAATATTAAAACCAAGCTTGAAGAAAATAAAGAATATTTTTCACTGATAGAAATTGCAGGACCAGGCTTTATAAATATCACACTAACCCCTGAAATTTGGATAAAAATTTCTAATGAACTATATACAAAAAAAGAAGAGTTTTTTGCTCTAGATAAAGGTATAAAGAGAAAAAAATATTTAATTGAATTTGTAAGCGCTAATCCAACAGGCCCACTACATCTAGGAACTGGAAGAGGTGGTATTATTGGGGACGTACTAGCAAATGTTCTAAAACTACTTGGGCATCAAGCAACTAAAGAGTTTTATATAAATGATACAGGAAATCAGATAAAAAACTTAGCAATATCCCTAAAAGTTAGATGCCAACAAGAATTGGGAGAAGATATTCAAATCCCTGAAAATGGTTATAAGGGTTCATACCTTATTGATATAGCAAAAGAATGTATCAAGGACCATGGAAAAGATGTAATTAGTAAACCTAATTCTTTTTTTGAAACATACGCAAAAGACAGATTATTAGAAAAAATAAAAAATACTTTAAATGATTATGGCGTAAAATTCGATAGTTGGTTTTCAGAAAAAAGCCTATTTGAAGACGGTTCTGTAAATAAAGTCATCGAAATTTTAAAAGAAAAAGAATTTGTATACGAAAAAGACGGCGCACTCTGGTTTAAATCATCACATTTTGGTGATGACAAAGATAGAGTAATAAAAAAGAAGGATGGAGAATTTACCTATATAGCGTCAGATATTGCCTACCATAAAAATAAATTCGATAGAAATTTTGAAATTTTGGTTGATATCTTAGGACAAGATCATCATGGATATGTAAACAGACTTAAAGCAACACTTGAAGCTCTAGAATTTGATGCTGATGCCCTTCAAGTTATTTTATATCAACTTGTATCTGTTAAACTTGGAGATGAATTAGTTAAAATGTCTAAGCGAGCAGGAACTTTTACAACATTAGAAAAAATTATAAAAACTGTTGGAAAAGACGTTGCTAGATTTTTTTATCTTAATAGGAAATCTGATACTCATTTAGATTTTGATTTGGCCACAGCCTTAAAGAAAACAGACGAAAACCCTGCTCATTATATACAATACGCTTATGTAAGAACAAACAGTCTTTTGAAGCGAGCAAATGAAGAAGGGCTAAATTTTTCTTTAAAAAATTTTAAAAATATTTCTAAAGCAGAAATTAAAGTTTTAAAGAAAATAATTTCGCTAAAACAGTCGTTAATAACTATCGCCTCTACTTATCAAGTGCATCTTATAGCGTATTATACTGTCGAATTAGCTAAAATCTTCCACAATTATTATATGAATAATAGAATAATTGATCCTACTGATCTAGAAACATCAAAATCTAGATTAGTCTTAGTACAACTCGTACAAAATATGTTAGCAATGTGCCTGGACTTACTTAGACTCTCTAAACCTGAAAAAATGTAAATGGATATTAAAAAAATAAATTTAAAAAATTTCCACCCTAAAAATATTAGAAATTTCTCAATTATTGCTCACATAGATCATGGAAAATCTACCTTAGCAGACCGCTTATTAGAAATTACTGGAACTCTCCATTCAAGAGATAAAGCAGAACAATTTTTAGATAAATTGCAGGTTGAGAAAGAGCGAGGAATAACAGTCAAAGCTCAAACAGCTTCTTTGTTTTACGAATATAATGGGGAAACATATCTTTTAAATTTAATTGATACTCCGGGGCATGTCGATTTTAGCTATGAAGTATCTCGATCACTTTATGCCTGCCAAGGAGCTTTGTTGCTGGTAGATGCAGCACAGGGAATTCAAGCACAAACAATGGCTAATTTTTATTTGGCTTTCCAACAAGATTTAATAATAATTCCAGTAATAAATAAAATAGACCTCACAAATGCTGATCCTGATCGTATCGCTAAACAAATGGAAACAGCCTTTGATATTCAAAAAGATGAAATAATCTTAACTTCAGCAAAAACAGGGGTTGGTCTAGATAAACTTTTACCCGAAATAGTAAAAAGAATTACAGCACCTACTGGCAGTGCCGAAAAACCTTTTAAAGGATTATTATTTGATTCATGGTATGACGAATACCGTGGTGTCATTTGTTTAATAGAAGTCGTTGACGGTAAAGTACAAAAAGGAGACACGTTGGTAGCTGCACACTCAGGCAAAACTTACGAAGCTCTAGATATTGGACTAATGTACCCAGAACCAATTCCGATGCCCTGTCTTTACACCGGCCAGGTTGGTTATCTAATTACCGGGATGAGAACAGTTAGAGAAGCTCGAGTTGGTGACACATTTTATCAAAAAGGAAAACCCGTTCCTACTCTTCCAGGATTTAAGCCCGCAAAATCTATGGTATTTGCAGGAATATATCCTACTGACACATCAGAATACGAAAATTTATGTGATGCTATAGAAAAATTAGTTTTAAATGATGCCAGTGTCCATGTTGAAAAAGAAAGTTCTGCAGCCTTAGGTTTAGGATTTAGATGCGGTTTTCTTGGCCTACTGCATATGGATGTATTTAAGCAAAGACTAGAGCAAGAATATGATATTTCGATAATAGCAACATCACCAACCGTGTCTTATAAAATTATTTTAACAAACGATACTGAAGAAATAGTTGATAATCCATCCATATTTCCTGATCAGGGCAAGATTAAAGAAGTTTTAGAGCCAATGGTTAATGCAACAATTATTACCCCCAAAAACTATATAGGACCCCTCCTCGGCTTATGTGAAGAAAGACGTGGAATGCAAAAAGATATGACTTATCTAGACGAACATAGAGTAATGATCCAATATCGACTACCTTTGAATGAAATCGTTACTGATTTTTATGATAAATTAAAATCTTTAAGTGCTGGATATGCAAGCTTTGATTATGAAGAAGCACCCTATAAGGTTTCCAAGTTAGTAAAAATGAATGTTTTATTAAATGGGAAACCAGTTGATGCTCTCTCTGTTATTGTACATAGGGACAAAGCTTATCTGGTAGGCCGAAAACTTGCCGAAGAATTAAGAAAGGTAATCCACAGACAGCTTTTTGAGGTCGTAATCCAAGCTGCAATAGGCGCAAAGATTATTGCAAAGGAAAGAGTAGCTCCTTTAAGAAAAAACGTCACAGCAAAGTGCTATGGTGGTGATATAAGTAGAAAAAGAAAGCTACTTGAAAAACAAAAGGCTGGAAAAAAGAAAATGAAACAGGTTGGAAACGTAGAACTTCCACAAGAAGCTTTTTTAGCTATTTTGAAAAAATAGCCCCTTTATTACAAATAGAAACTTTTAGCTTTACTAGTTCTATAAGCAGTTGAAAGTTTACCCACAAATTGTAAACTAAAAATGGTTAATTAAAGAGCAAATTGCCCTTCGATATGCCCAATGGGAGACTTTATGAAAAGAAAAAAAGGTTATTTTTCTATATCTGCTGTAGCAAGTATGCTATCTGTGCATCAGCAAACTATACGTACATATGAAAAAGAAGGACTGATATCGCCTAAGCGATCAGATGGGAATACACGTCTATTTTCTGAAGAAGATATAGATAGATTAGAAGAAATTATTTATTTAACTCATAAAGTTGGTGTAAATCTAGCCGGCGTAGAGATGGTTTTACAGTTACAGAAAAAGATTGAAAAACTTCAATCTGAGGTAAATCAGCTCTTTGAAGAAACCCAGGGACAACTAGAAAAGGAAAGTTCTAGTTATAAACAAGAGATTAAAGACCATATTAATAATCTACATTTGTTAAAGAAAGATAAAGCCATTAAGCTGGAAAAGGCCGAAAACTCTCAAGAAGTACAAAATGAGATCGGATCAGAAGAGTGGAAAATCGATTACGAAGAATAAGAGGAATAAATCATGGTAGCTAACCAATTCAAAACGGCTCTGCTTTTAGGAGCACTAAGTGGGTTATTATTCCTTCTAGGATACTATTTTGGAGGCCAAGCTGGAATTTATATAGCTCTTTTCATGGCCTTAATTATGAATTTCGTTGCCTATTATTTCTCAGACAAGCTCGTTCTAAAAATGTTTAAGGCTCAACAATTAGATAAAGAGCAATATAGTCATATTTACGACATGATCCATGATTTGTGCCAAGAAATGAAACTTCCAATGCCAAAACTGTGGTATATCCCTACTGATATGGCTAATGCTTTTGCTACTGGAAGAAACCCCAAAAATGCCTCTGTTGCTGTAACTAAAGGAATTTTAGAAACACTTGATCACGACGAACTCAGGGGAGTGCTTTCTCACGAACTTTCACATGTAAAAAACAGAGACATTTTAGTGGCCACGGTAGCGGCAACTTTAGCTATGGCTATAGCATATTTTGCAGATATTTTAAGATGGACAATCATGTTCAGTGGTAGGAGCGATAATAGAAATAGAGGCATAGGAGCCTTTATCATTGCAATGTTTATGCCAATAGCTGCCATGCTGATCCAGCTATCAATATCAAGATCTAGAGAGTATCTAGCTGACGAAACTGGATCAAAATATTCTAAAGATCCGTTAGCGCTAGCTTCAGCTTTAGAAAAGCTTCATTCTAACGTAAAATCCCATAAATTAGCCCCTGAAACAAGCGCTCAGGCTTCTACGGCTAGTCTATTCATAGTTTATCCATTTTCAGCAAAAGGCTTTTTAAACTTATTTTCTACTCACCCACCCGTAGAAAAAAGAATAGAACGTCTTAGAAAAATGGCATAAAAAGTACAAATTAATTCTCTTAACTGCTAAAAATACCCTTTATTAAAATTATCTCCCCTCTCCTTAAAAGCGAGAAGGCCCTATTCTTGGCATTAATCTGAAATAATATTGCTATTTGAAATGTTATTTTTGTATTATTAATTTAATAGAAAAGGTTAATGAGTAGGGGAAATGGAGAGATGTTTTTACGCACGGTAAAGTGGTTACGAATAATTATAACAACTTTGTTAGTCTTTAATGCTTTTCAAAGCATATTTATACGTGTTAGTGGAAATAATCCAGATCCGATGGCCATAATACGCAGAGAAGGTGGAATTTTAAAAAATCTGTATAAAAAAAAACAGAGGGTTAGTGGAGCTGTAACAGAAAAAGTCTCCTTTTTTACAAAAAAAAGTATAAATTCGGAAGAAAAAATAAAACGACATGGAATTTTGACTTTAAGGCCTAATGCCAAGGGAACTGTTTTAATTTGTCACGGATATACCTGTAACAAGTTTGACATAACTTTTTTAAGAACCATGTTTACGAACTATAATTGCCTAATTTTTGATTTTAGAGCACATGGTGAAGAAAATGAAAATCAGCTATGTACTCTTGGAAAAGATGAGGCTCTTGATGTGATAGGTGCAGTAGAGTTTGTTAAAAATCATTCTAAATTAAAATTTCAAAAATTATTTGGATACGGCTTTTCAATGGGAGCAGTAAGTCTTATAGAAGCACAAGCACAAAAAAAATTATTTGATGCTTTGATTTTAGACTGTCCTTTTGATTCGTTAGAAACTGTTATAAGCAAGGAATTGAACGATCTAAGGATTTCAGTCTTAGGATATCACTTTAATCTTCCAGGAAAATCTATTATCAAAAGTTTGATCTTTAACTTTTATACACAACCATTTATAAAAACATTCACTAGGGCCTTCGGAATAGATACATCAAACATTAATACAAGATTCGAATTAATCAAACCACTGGAATCGATAAAAAAGATATCTATTCCGTGTCTATTCATTCATTGCAAAAATGACGAAAAAATTCCTCTAAAATCAGTAAAAAAATTATTTGATAAGGCTAAAGGCTTTAAAAATATGTGGATTACAAATGGCCGCGGTCATTGCGACTCATTCTTTTTTAACCCTGAAAAATACAAAAAGGTTACAAATAGATTTTTGCAAAACGTAATAACAAAACCATTCTTCAGAAGCAAATCACAAATTATAGAGGATTTTTAATCATGAAAAAACAACACCCAATACTCTTGATGCTAGTTACTATATATTTGCTCTCTAACCCACTTTATCCGGTAACTAGCATCAGCTCCGTTTCTTCCTTTTATAAAAAAATTAATAAATCCGATCTTGTTATCGCTCACTTTTATTTCAAAGATAAAAATGTAAGAAGAAACAAAGATTTGTATAAAAAATATAAATCTGACAAATCTGTGTTTAATGCAACTGATGATGTTCAAGATTTTGTAAAATTCATTAAAATCAACGTTTCTGAAGAAAAATTTAATGAGTTAATCAATAGATATAATGCCAAAACAAACGCTCTCTCTTCTGTATTTTTATTATTCAAAAATGGTAAATTACAAGGCCAAAAATATTTTAATGTAGGCTCTGTAACTATTGGTAAGTTGCAAGATTTTATTCTAGCTCACTTTCAAACAGAAATAGACAAGAAAACAACTGAAAGAAAAAAGCTAGAACGTTTAAGACAACGTGCATGGTTATTACGTAGACCTTATTATGGTACATATTTTTATTTTGGGCCCCAACACACGAGATATTACTACTGTCCATACCATTTTGGATATCATCCTTATTGGTATAGCTGTCCACACAGATACCGACATTATCATAGAGGCAGAGACTCAAAATTCTATATAAGATTCGGCTTTTAACCAATTAAATCAGTAAAACTCTTTAATTTTTTTACAAAAATTTTATACTCTAGTTTTGCAAACAAGACTATACAAGGCTTTTTGCACCTTTTAATTAAGAGGTAAAGATGTCAGATTTCCTATTATCCTTTGAGCTTCTATATTTAATAAACTGGCTTTTAAAAAATGAAAAAAGTCGATTAAAATTATTGGTAAAACAAGCTGTTAAAAATGGTTTAGCTGCTGAAATTTATAAACTAGATGAAAGTCAAAAACAACCAACAGAGAGTTTACAAAATGGCTTTTTAGATTTCATTGCTCACCTTGAAGATACCTTACTCGATCACTTGGAAACAACTGATCATATACAAGGAATTAGAGATAAATTATTAACCTCTTTAAATGAACTAAATATTTCTCACTTAGATTCTCATACTTTATTGACCAGCTTAAGACAAGCTGAAGAAGAATTATCAAAAAACTCTCAAAAAGATTCCAAAAGAGTTTTATTGAAAACAATTTTTAATAACTGGTCTCCAACAAAAAAAGAAGTTAATTAAAAAGAAAAATCTAGTTCTTTTAAAAGTTTGCGCAACTCATAAATTGGGATTCCAAGAGCAGCTGAATAAGACCCATTAATACTTTTTAAAAAATTATCACCAAAGCCTTCTACAGCTGTTGCTCCACAGCTAGATAACGACTCAGGAGTTGAATCCAAGTAGAAATCAATTTCCTTTTCTTCAACACAAAATTCTGCTGTAGCGCTTACAATAAGCTCTTTCTTTTCAAGAGAAATCCATTTTTTATCAAACTTCTTTTTTTCTAAAACACAAGCCGTAGTAACTAAAAATGGTACTTTTCTCAAAAGTCCTAATAGCCTTCTAGCATCTTCTCTATCAATAGGTTTTCCAATTAAATGTGGATTTTTTTCTATTGTTTTAAGCATAGTATCAGCTGTAAGAATAAATGCTGGCCTCTGCTTTACAGCCTCGGCTTGAGGTAATACAGCATGTTTCATCTTTTCATTTGCTATGGCTAGAACATATTCATTAAACTCTAGTGATGGATCAATTGATAATTCGTCAGCGTCATGCCTCAAAACTTCATAATTAATCTTGCATCGCCTCAATAATTCTTGACGATTTTTTGATTGGGACGCTAAATATAAAACATCAGACATTTTATTCTTTTATATTTTTATTAAAATAAAGAATTTTGAACATCGTCTTCTTCTAGATCTTTTGAAAGCATAGTTGGAGTAACTTCTACCGCCTCTTCACTCTTAGATACTTCTTCATTTTTGCTCTCTATAGACACTTTGTTGTCAGAAGCTCTTAAAATTTCTTTCTCTTGATCATTTGGAGAAGCTTCTTTTTTTTCAATCTCAGAAGAACCAGAAGAAGAGCCCCCTTGAGACTCTCCATCTTCATCAGCTTCGAACGCTACTACGGTAGAAAGGCGTTGCTCTTTATCAAGCCTAATTAAACGAACTCCCTTAGCCTGTCTTCCCATAGTTCTTATTTCTGTAGGAGCTAATCTTATAATTTTTCCATTCGTATCTATTAACAACAAGCTGGATTTATCAGAAACCTGCACAAGCCCTATAGCTTCGCCATTTCTAGTATCGGTAGGAATTGTACGAACTCCCATACCACCCCGGTGAGCAATACGGAAATCTTCGATCCTTACGCGCTTTCCATATCCCCTAGCAGTAGCAAAAAGAAGATCCTTATCCCCGGAAACAACTTGTAAGCCTACAACTTCGTCTTTTCCTTTGAGCCTGATTCCTCGTACACCTGCAGCCTGCCTTCCCATAGCACGAACTTCTTCTTCTTTAAAACGAATACCCTGTCCATTTTTTGTTGCGATAACAATGGTGTTGCTACCATCACTTACCCCGCAAAATTCTAACTCATCGCCTTCATTTAAACCCACAGCGATAATTCCAGTAGAACGAATCTTTTTAAATGCGGAAGCAGTCGTTTTCTTAATAGTTCCCTTACGGGTAACCATTACTAAGTATTTGTCTTCAACATTTTCCAAACAAAGAAGTTTTACAACTTTTTCTCCGGATTGCAGAGGAAGTAAATTAACAACGGCTCTGCCTTTAGCTGTTCTTCCAGCTTCTGGTACTTGGAAAACCTGCAAACTATAAACTCGACCAAAATTTGTGAAGAAAAGTAATTCATCATGTGAATGTGCTATAAAAACGTCTTCCATAAAGTCATCTGCTTCTTCTAGATCAGATACTCCCTTTTTACCTTTTCCACCTCTATGTTGAACACCATAGGTTTCTAGAGGTACACGTTTTATATAACCCTTGTGTGTAAGAGTAACAACAACATCTTCTTCTGGAATCAAATCAGCTTCACTTAATAAATCAACAGGAGCTTCTATTTTCGAACGACGAGGATCATCATAAGTGCTAATCACATATTCTAGCTCTTTTATAATTTCCTGCTTCAAAACTTCTTCATCTCTTAAAATTAACTGGAATCCTTCAATTGTTTTTTTAATTTCTTCCATTTCGTCACGAATTTTATCTCGCTCAAGACCAGTCAACCTAGAAAGTCTCATTTCCAAAATAGCCTTAGCCTGTGTTTCAGTTAATTCATATTTCTTATAAAGCAATTCAGCAGCTTCGGAAGTACTTTTAGAATTTTTAATCAAAGGAATGACTTCATCAATATTATCTAAAGCTATAATCAAGCCTCCCAAAATATGCTCCCTAGCCTTACTTTTGGCTAAATCAAATTCAGAGCGCTTTGTAATCATTTCTTTTCGATGAAGCAAGAAATGCTCGATCATCTCACGGAGAGTAAATATCATAGGTCTATTCTGATATAACCCTAACATCAAAATAGAAAAGGATGTTTGAAGTTGAGTATGTTTGTATAACTGATTTAAAGTAACCTGGGGAATTTCTCCACGCTTCAACTCTATAACTAAGCGAATACCACCCTTATCAGACTCATCACGAATATTTGAAATGCCATCAATAACTTTGTTTTTAACAAGATCAGCAATTCTATTAATTAAATCAGTTTTATTAGTTTGATATGGAAGCTCAGTAACAATCAAAGCTAGGTGTTTTTTATTTTCTTCTATATCAACAACTCCACGCACTAGAACCTTTCCATGACCCGTTCTATAAGCCTGGACAACCCCTGCTCTACCACAAATTATTCCGCCTGTAGGAAAATCTGGTGCAGGAATAAAATCAAAAAGCTCTTCCTCTGAAAGTCCTGGATTATTAAGAATTGCAATTGCTGCTCGAGTAACTTCACCAATATTGTGCGGTGGAACAAAAGTAGCCATACCAACAGCAATACCACTAGCACCATTAATTAATAAACTTGGAATTTTACTTGGCAATAAGGTTGGCTCTTCTATGGATTCATCATAGTTAGGAACAAAAGATACTGTATCTTTCTCTATGTCAGCTAATAACTCTTGAGAAATTTTTGACATTCTTACTTCTGTATAACGCATAGCCGCAGCATTATCACCGTCTATAGATCCCCAGTTTCCTTGACCGTCTAAAAGGGGATATCTTTTAGCAAAATTTTGCGCCAAACTAACCATAGCTTGATAAATAGAAGAGTCTCCATGGGGATGAAATTTACCAATAACTTCTCCAACCACTGTTGCCGATTTTCTATGCCGTTTATTCTGATAGTAACCTAGAGTATGCATAGCATATAAAATTCTTCTCTGAACTGGTTTTAAACCATCACGAACATCAGGAAGTGCTCGGCTAACAATAACAGACATTGCATAATCTAAAAAAGAGGTTTTTAGCTCTTTTTCTATAGAAATAAGAGCCTCTAATGCAAGATTCTTTGGCTCTTCAGAGCTACCATTTGATATCGCCATTCTAATTACCTCAACAAATTATTTTTTTTACCCATCTAAGCCTGAAAAATAGTATCTTTTTCTAAGATAACGATTAGAATACCTAGCTCTAATAGCTAACACAATATTTGTACTATTTCAGGTGAAAATTTAAGCCTGCCAAGGTTAAATCAAGAGCTGTAAAATTTGCATACAAATGAAAGTTAAAAACCCTGCAAGCACATCATCTATTATTATACCAAAACCTCCAGGAAAGTCTTGGAGTTTATTGATTGGATAGGGCTTTAGTATGTCAAAAAGACGGAAGACCACGAACGCAACAAAATATACCCCAAAAAGCTTCGGCAATAAAAGCAATGAGATGCCCATCCCAACCGCTTCATCGATAACTATTTTAGAAGGATCTTTTTCACCCAGAATTATTGCCGCTCTCTGCGACGTAATAATTCCCAGTATAAATAAAGCAAATAAGCCAACTAAAGACCAGGTGATAGAAATTGAAGGCAGAAGAAAAATTAATATTAAAACAACCAAACTCCCCCAAGTCCCTGGGGCATAGGGTAAATACCCTACAAAGCCAAGAGTAGCAATAAATTTTGTTAAAAAATCTAAAATTTTCATCGGCTATCTTTCAAACAAGTTTTTAATTATCTGCCAATTGCTTACAAAATAATGCAGGCCTGAATATATAGTTAACCAAACAACACTATGAAGCAAAACCGTAAAAAGCGTAAATTTATATAAATAAGAAGCAATAACCTGGAAATCATTTACCCCCTTAAAAAGATAAAAAACAGAAATAACTAAAATCACATAAATTAAAAAAAACTGTGATGTAGTTTTCCATTTTCCTAGAATAGAAGTTTTCAAAACTGTTCCCTTGAGCATAAAAACTATTCTTAAGGATGTAATCACTAAATCCCTAAAAACAATCAAAACAACCATCCATAAATCAATAATTCCAAAAAAATAAAATGTAGAAAAAGTGGTAAGGATCAATACTTTGTCGGCTAAGGGATCTAAAAACATTCCACATTTTGATGCCAGCGAAAATTTTCTTGCAAAATATCCGTCAAAATAATCTGTGAGTGGAGCTATTATAAATATAACAACAGCCCAAAGCAGAAAGGATCCTCCCTGAATCAAACAAAAAACAAACAATGGGGTTAATAATATGCGCAGTAAAGATAAAAAATTAGGCAAAGAAAAAATTGCATTCATAATTTCTCAAGGGAGTTGTTTACTTTAACCGTTAAATTTATTCACCTGATTAAGAACCTTTTGCACTGTAATATCTTTTACCCAAGCTTCACGCTTTGATACAAAAATATTCATATTTTGATTGAATGGAACCCACTCTGGATTCTTTTTTCTCATAAGTGTAATAACTGGAACATTAAATACTGCTGCAAAGTGCATAATCGAAGTTTCAACAGAAATAACAAGATTACACTTTTTTATCACAGAAGGAAGCTGAAAAAAATTATCTTTTGCCTGAATAAAAAAAACATTGGGAATTATATCTAAAACTTTCTTTACTTCTCTTTCAGTTCCTGGAGGTGTATTAACCAAAAAACACGTATTGCAAAAAGACTTATTGTTAATTAATTCTAAAATTAAACGCTTAACCTTTATTAAAGGCCAACAACGTTTTCGGTTTTTAGCAAAACAATTAACAAAAATTGCCGTATATTTTTGATTTTCTTTTTCTATCCCAAATTCTTGAAAAACTTTTGCTCCATAACCCAACCATTTTGCTGGAATGTCAATCTGTAAATTTTTATTTTTGTCTTCAAGCTTAAGTCCAAAAATTAATTCAAACCACTGTGCATAAAGATCTGATACGTGCCAATCACTAATGGGTTGTTCAAAGGAATTTGAAAGCTCCGCATCGAAATACTTTTTAAGATTGTGCTTGCGACTTTTAATCCCAATAATATATCCATCAGGCGAAACAAATCTAGACCAATTAGCATATTTATGAGTCCTTACTATGCATAAGGAAACAACTACTGAATATTTCTCGTTTTTTATTTTTTGAAGTGTTTCTTTAAAAAATTTCCACCTATAAGTTTTAGAGTAAATTTTATTAAAATGAAAACATTCTTCAACCCACTCAGAAATAGTATTGCGCTTAATATTTTTCCATCGCCAAAATAACCTAGTACGACGAACATCATCAACCAAAATATCTATTTTTAAATTGGGATATTCAGATGCAAGTTTTTTAAAAAACTGGTTGTAATAAGTAAAATCCCCTAATCCCAGATGAGTAATAAAAAGAATTTTGTCTAAATTTTTTAATTTCTCTCTTGAAAGATGTGGAGGCACACTATAAGACATTTTGTGTCTGCTCCCTCACCTTTTCAAGTTCAACTTTTATGTCGACAGCATATCGGCTGATCTCTGCATTAGAACATTTGGCTGCAATTGTATTTGTTTCTCGAACCAACTCTTGCAAGGTAAAGTCTAAACGCTTTCCCTTTTCAATTTCCCTATTTTTAATAAGAAACTTTGATCCTTCTAAATGACTTTTAAAACGAATAATTTCTTCATGAATGTCTATTTTGTTTAACATAACGTATAGGTCTTCAAGCCTGCTACGAGCTTCTTCACTCCCGGCTTCAGCAAGTTGACTCGTTTTTGATATAATTTTCTTATGTTCTTCCATTAATTTTTCATAAATTATGGAAATCTTATCTAAACTTTTTTTACACAACAAAAATCTCTTCTCTATGTCTTTTTTTAAATTAGAGCCCTCAATACTTCTCTGTTTAGTTAATTTCTCTGCAACCTCTACAACTTTTTTTAAAAGAGCTTTTTTTATTGTTTCAGTAATAGCTGGCTTTTCTGCCTCAAAAACATTTGGCAAATTAACCAGATCAGATATTGTTAGCTCACCACTAATTTTACACTTCTTCTTTATATCTTCTGATGCTCTAACATAATCCTGGGCAGTCTTTATTGATGGAATAACCGTACCCAATTCTCCTTCACCAGTTGTAGGCAAAATAGAACAATATATACGCCCTCTAATTAATTTTTTTCTTAAAAGTGTATGGATATCTGTCTCTAAGAAAGATAGATTTCTAGATAAACGTGCTGTTAACTCAAAAAATCGAGAATTTAAAGTTTTAATTTCTATTGAAATGGATACTATTCGACCCTTTGCTATGGTTAAATCAAGGACTCCACTACTGTATCCAGTCATACTAAGCAACATTCATACTTCCTTTATTCTAAATTTGCATAGGTATCTTGAACATCATCAAGGTCATCTATCGCTTCTAAAAGCTTGAAAGCTTTATCTTCATTCTCAGACGAAACCTTAACTGGATTTTTAGCAATCCAAGAAAGATCCGCTGAGTCTACAACAAAACCCGCTTCTTCTAGGGCCTTTTTAACAACTTCTAAATCTTCCTGCAAACAAATAACAGTTATAATATCTTCATTCTTTTTCACATCATAAACATTATAATCTAATAATGATTCTAAAACGTCATCTTCTGTTTTACCATTAGCCTTGACGACTAAAACGCCTCTTTGATCAAACATCCACATAACAGCCCCAGATTCTGCTAGATTACCACTACATTTTGAAAAAACATGTCGTAATGCAGAAACTGTGCGATTTTTATTATCTGTCAAAACCGTAACAATAAGTGCCATACCCCCAGGACCATAACCTTCATACGTAATAAACTCATAACTAGCCCCTGCAAGCTCTCCTGTTCCCTTTTTAATAGCCCTATTAATATTTTCGTTGGGCATATTAACATATTTAGCTTTGTCTATTAAAAGCCGAAGTTTCGAATTTCCATCAGGATCTCCTCCACCCTCTCTAGCAGCTACAGTAATTTCTTTAGTTAAACGAGTAAAAACTTTCCCTCTTTGGGCATCTTGCTTAGCTTTTTTATGCTTAATATTCGCCCACTTAGAATGTCCTGCCATAATACTTTTCCAAAATTAAAAATCAAAAGAATATTTAGACAGTTTTAATTTACTCATTTTTATGTGGTTTGTCGATAATACCTAGCAATGCCAGTTCCAACAAAATATCCAATAAGCGATAAACCTAAAGCTAGAACAAATTCTGGTATATTTATAACAGGAAACAATTTGAAATAAATAAAACCAAGCAATCCTGCAAAAACGGATCCAAAAGCCGCCTCTTTATCAAGTTTATCTTTAAAAAAACAAAACATGACAGAAACAAACAAACTACAAACTAATAAGGTGTAACTTGCAACTATAACCTCAATAATACTGTCAAAAAAGTATGCAACACCCAATGAAAAAATTCCTGTTAAAAATGTAATTAACTGAGAAAATCTGAGCTTATTTTTAATACGCAACCAACTAAATTCAAAATCTTGGGCAATATTAGAACTAATAGCACAAAGCAGTGAATCCGCTGTAGAAACTATCGCTGCAAATAATGCACACATAATTAAAACAAAAACAAAGTCTCCAACAAATTGCTGTAACAAAATAACTAAAGGGCTTGCTCCCAAAGGTACAATCATATTAAGCACCTTCGCATTTATTCCAAAATAAACAGGAATGAATGAAAACAATATTAAAAAAATTCCAGAAAATAATGCCGACGTTACAGCAATTTTTTTATTCCTAGCCGCAAAAAATCGCTGTGCAATATCTTGTTCAATAAAAACAAATAAAAACGGTATCAACAAATTACGCGCCAGACGACCAAAGGAAAAATATCCTTCAGATATTGGAAAAAGTTGCATGTTAGAAGCAACCGTTCCCCAGTCTTGAAATAAACTGAAAATAAACACACCAAAAAAAAGAATAATAATAAAAATTACCTGAAAAACATCCGTTGCTATGACCGCTTTGAGTCCACCTATAACAGTATAAAAAATAACGAACAACCAAAAAATAATAAATGCTAATTCGCTCTGCAATCCTAACCCAAGAAAAAATTCTCTCGCACTAATTACTATGCCTGCAAGAATTCCACAAAGAGAAACTGCCGACAAAATAGAAGCAAACTTTCTTAAAAAGACTGAGTTATATTTTACTTCAAAAAGTTCAACTGTTGTCGCAACATTAAATACTCGTAATTTCGATGCAAATCCAAAACCTAATACAATTAACCCTAGGGCCAAGCCTAATGAATATAAAATGCCATAACAACCTACATTATATGCTTCTTTCGCTGTGCCAAACATCATTCCGCCGCCGATGTGTGTAGCAAGCAATGTTGCAACTAGTGGCCAAAAACCTAAATTACGACCAGCTAAAAAATAATCTTCATTGGTTTTGATTTTTCTAGAAGCACCAATACCTATAATCAAATAAACAATGGCTAAAATAGAAAATACAGATAAAAATAACGTTATATTCATCATTTCTCCAAGAATAACTTAAATTTACAAAGTCTCCACCTAAATCAAATAGATTATAGGTGGCGAATTCCGCGGTGTCTTGTTAAATAGTAAATCAGATAAGAGCAGGAAATTAGAATAGATGGTGTGAATCAAAAAGAGAAATTGTATGACTACAAAATTTATTACTAAATATCAGATTAATAAAAACATACATAAAAATTCTTTCTCTTTTTGCAAAATCAATAACTTAAGGCTATTTTAAAAGCTAATTCATGTCAACGCTAACTGACTTTGAATCGAGCAAACACTCCACACTGCAGAACACGTTCACGCTTTACTTCTTCCAATAATAAGTCACCGCACTCAATTTCCTGATTAGGAAAAAAGTCTTCTAAAAGATTTCCAATGACATATGGAGAATATCCCATCGAATAACTGTTAAGCAAAACAAATAGGGGCTTAGGTTTTAAAATCTTTTTACATAATTCAAGAAGAACCGGCACATCTTTCTCGAATTTAAAAACTTCGCCACTAGAACCTTTTCCAAAAGCAGGCGGATCTAAAATAATTGCATCATATCTATTGCCACGCCTAAGTTCTCTGTTTACAAACTTAATGCAATCTTCAACTATATAACGCATTGGCAAAGTGTCTAAGTTACTCAAAATTTTGTTACTTAAAAACCAAGAAATAATTGATTTAGCAGAATCAACATGAGTCACTTTAGCACCAGAAACTGCTGCAGCTAAAGTAGATCCCCCAGTATACCCAAAAAGATTTAAAATCTCTGGCTGTTTATTTGAGCCTTTAATTACTTTATTAATCCACTTCCAATTTTCTAGCTGTTCAGGAAAAACACCAATATTTGGACTTCGACCAAGTTTTAAACCTAGAGAAAAATCATCACACGAAACAATCCATTTTTCCTTAAAACTTTTTTTTGTCTGCCACCTTGAATTAACTAAGATGGCATCGAAGTTCCAGTTGGATCTGGGGCTTCGAGGCCTCCAAATTATTGTTGAATCTGGTCTTGCAACAATATTGTTGCCGAATCTTTCTAAGCGGTAACCATCACCAGAATCTAGAAGTTCATAATCTAATTGAATCATTTTAAAGTACCTTTAATTTTTAAGCGTTCATTTTCCTGATACAAAACTCGAGCAACAGCATCTAAGTATAATGATATAGGAACTGGATTAATTACAGCGTCACCTGCAACATCTACTTCAAATTCCGAAGGCAAATATGTTTTTAAAGGCAATGTTTGCTCAAAACAATGTGGTTGGTTAGAAATTGCTAATATACTTCCAACTTCAGGATTAGCACTTAACCAGGCTTCTATAGTATCTTTTCTATCAGGACGACGTTTTCCCTCTTGTGTTTTGGCATCAACAATGACCAATGGCAATGAACTCATGCCATGTGGAATATTGGTTGCTTGCCAAATCCCCTCCATTAAATCGGTTTCTATTTTTGCTTTTGGAAAAACATTTTTTTCTATTTCTTCTATATAACGTTCTCCCGTCAAAAAAATTATTTCATCAAAACGAATTCCATCTTCCCAAAGTTTTATTAAATAATTTATTCGAGAGGTTATTCTAGAAAGCAAACCACCCAAAACAAAAGCGTAGCGATAATGATTCTTTGAAGGGCTTATTTCATCAACAAATCCCAATTCACTTAAAAGTGTGATAGCTAAATCTTTCTTTTCAGAAAATCTTTCAACTATGTGCCAACGTTCTAGGCCAGGCTTTCTTAACCAAGATTTTTGGGTTGCATCAACAATACTTTGAAGAATATTATCATGCTGAATTTCAAAAAGTTTTAATAATTCACATAGTTCTTTCGAAGGATGCCCAAATTCATTTAACATTGGCTTAATGAATTCATTAGCAAAACAATGAGTTGTAAAAAACATTAAAAAAGAAAAAAGAATGTTTTTATTAAATAATTTCATTTTGATATAAAACTCCTAGTGAACTACCGACCACTAAGCTTGAAGCTAAGGAATCAATGATTCCTTAGTGGCGGCTTCCTGC
>JAGMEA010000008.1 GCA_023128415.1 Candidatus Babeliales bacterium | reverse complement strand
TTTGCTTCTCATAATATCTTATCTGGATAATCATTTTAGATAAAGCTTATTTTTCAGACCTACGGTCTGACCGCTATCCATCTCCATCTAAATCAGATAGATTATAGGTGGAGAATTCTGCGGTATCTTGTTAAAAAAATTCTGATTGCTCTTGAAGATTTTCCCCTAAAAGCCGTCTACGTAAATAAATGATTTTTTTAGGTGCAATTTGCCTCCCCCGTGGACTTCGCTGTAAAAAACCTAACCGCAGCAAAAAAGGCTCTATTACCGTCTCTAAAGTATCTTTGTCTTCGCCTGTCAATGCTGCCAAAGTTTCTAAACCAACTGGACCACCATCAAAATCCTTTATGATTCTTATTAAAAGATCTCTATCCAACTTGTTTAAGCCATCTTCATCAATGCCAAGGAATTGTAATGCCCTATTAACCAGTGTTTTATCTATTCTTGCATTATTATTAACTTGTGCAAAGTCACGAACGCGTCTTAATAATCTTTTAACAATTCTAGGAGTCCCTCTGGCACGGCTGCCAATACTTAGAGCTGCATCTTCATCTATTTTCATTTTTAAAAATTGTGCGTTCTGTTTAACAATTTCTGCTAAATCTTCCGCTTCATAAAAATCCAACCGTTCAACAATTCCAAAACGTGTTTGAAGTGGACCAGATAAAAGAAAAGTTTTTGTTGTCGCCCCAATAACTGTAAACGGATTTAATGGAAGACGTATAGACTTTGCTCCAGCGCCTTGCCCCACAATCATATCAATGCAAAAATTTTCCATTGCACTATATAAGGTCTCTTCAACATTTGTAGGCATTCGATGAATTTCATCAATGAACAAAATTTCTCGCTCTTCCATACTAGAAAGAATAGCAACAAGATCACCTGCTCTCTCTAAAACCGGACCACTAGTGATTTTAATATTTACCTCTAATTCCTTAGCCATTACTTGAGCTAAGGTTGTTTTTCCTAATCCGGGAGGACCGAAAAGCAATAAGTGGTCTAAAGGCTCGTTTCGCATCTTACAAGCCTTAACATAAATTCCTAATTTTTCTTTAACATTCCCCTGTCCCAAATATTCACTAAAGGAACTGGGATTAAAGCTTAAATTTCGGTCTTCAGGATTTTCTTGGGTATTTAATAACTCAAGGGGCTCTTTTAAATTCATCTAAATCTCTTTAATAAAATTTATTTCTGAAAGTATAGTACAAAAAACAGACAAAAAAATAGCTCCCTATCAGAAGAAGACTATATTTATACTTCTAATCATCTCTTTTTTGTCTCAAGTAACTATTTTCTTCAATATTTATCACCCATTTTCAAACACCAGAATCTAATAGCTTCTTCTAAAGAACATTGTCGTCGAATCCGCCACCAATCACCAATAAACTTATTCATGACTAAATTAGAAATCTGGGGAGAACGATAAAGCAAAGACATTTGCCTCTTTGCTTTCCTGAACAAAATTGCCGTTGGCTTAACTCCACGTCGCAACTCTCTTTCAATAATAAAAAGAGCACAAAACATACCTGTTCTATCCGCACCAAACTGACAATTAACTTTTATTGGAATTTCTTTGCCAAATTCATCAACAGTAGAACCATTCGGATCAAATACATACTTTAATGGATCTTTTTTAAAACCTTCGGGATCCTCCAATATCCCCCTAGGATTATGAATAACAGCTAACATAACCGAAAGAGAATATAAACTTGGATAACTCCTCTTACTAACGGGTATATTAACAAAAACAACGCCTAAGTCATCAGCCGCGCTTTTCTGGCCCCTCCACCAACGTTCTTCAAAATGCTCACCTCTTAGATTTAGACTAATTTTTATATTATTTCTAAAATTAAACTCTGATTCCCTCCTATAGCTTAGCTGCATTGAGCGATAAAGAGCACCCCCAGAGACCTTATGAAAATTATACTTAAGACTATTAAATACACGACCCAAGGGCCTCAATCGCTCATTTTGTATAGAAGAACCCTCCAAATATCCAAAAAATAATAACAAAAATACTAATAACCGCTTTTTCACAAAAATCCCCTAATAACCCCACAACCCTATGCCTAGTTTACTAATAGGCATTAATAAATATCAACAGTTCACTGTAGTTATAGATCATAATTTATAAATATATTCGATTTGAAAAACTCTGGAATTTATAAGCAATGATTTTAAAAAATGCTGTCTGGTAAAATATTAGAGATTTTTGTGGCATGGTAGTCTTTATTGTTCAATTTTTTTCTGATAGAATATTTTTGGGTTGCTAGCTCAATTGGTAGAGCAACAGACTCTTAATCTGCAGGTTCGGGGTTCGAGTCCCCGGCAGCCTACCATTTTAAATTTTTTGCAAGGGTGGCGAAATTGGTAGACGCACTGGCCTTAGGAGCCAGCGGAGTAAAATCCATGGGGGTTCGACTCCCCCCTCTTGCACCAGAAACAATAAAAATCTAGATAATTTTATCTCATAATATTATGCTTGGCTCAAAGTTTTGTAATCAAAAAGGAGAGCGGATGTCCGATACAGAGCAAACGCCCACAAGCACTCAAGATTTTACACTAAAAATAGAAAAAAATTCCTCACATCTAGCAAGAGGAATAGTTGAAATAGATAAAGACACAATAGAGGCAATCAAAAATCAAATTATTGACCGATATAGAAATCAAGTAATTCAAACAGGTTTTAAGGAAACCCCTTTAGAATATATTAAAAACCACTATCAAAAAGAAATAAGATCATCCATAAAAAGCTTTTTACTACGTTATTACGTTGTAGATTATCTTACAAATGAATTGATAAACCAAGGCATCATTGTCGCAAATTTTCCACGCTTGTATAAAATAGAATTTACTTCAGAAAATGCTCTTCGTTATATATTTGATATTTCAACAACCAATCCAATACCAATCAGAGAATGGAAACACTTTTCCTTCAAAGCACCAAAACGAAAAAATTATAAAGATCTAGATAAACAGGTTTCTTACTTTATAAAAAAAGAACAAGAACGCTCTAAAAGTAGCGAAAAAGATAGAATAGAAGAGAATGATTGGGTTTGTTTCGACGCTATTTTAGTTGATCCATCTGGAAGACCTGTACCCGAAATACATAAAAATAATCTTTGGGTAAGAATGAACATAAATAACATTCCAAATCCATTTTTAGAATCTTTTTTAAATAAAAAAATTGGCGATACATTTTTAAGCAATCAATTATCTTTATACGACAACTTTGAAGACGAATCGGGTGGAAAACAATCATTTTTCATCACAATATCTGCTCTCATAAAAGGCACTTTTTGTAATATGGATGCCTTCAAAGCAATGTTTAGATTAAAAAATAAATCTGACATTCATGAGAAATTAATAGAGGTTTTTTCATACAGAAATGATATTTCTCAACGAAAATCAATTATTGAAGAAATGTTTAACTTATTTTTTGCTAAACATAGATTTGAAATTCCAAAACACTTGATAATAAGAAAACAAGAAGAAATTTTGTTTTCCTTGAAACAAAGGCCTGATTATCAGGTTTATAAATTAAACAATAACTTTAGTTCTCAAATTGAAGTTTTGGCAGAAAAACAATTAAAAGAAGAAATCTTGATGGATCAACTTGCAAATCACGAAAACATAAGAATAGATGTAAAAGATATCCAAAATTATCTTAATTTATTCTCCAACCACAGACTGAAAGAATTTGTGTATTTCAAACCATCCCAAGATATTTTAGAAGACAATACTCTTCCTATTCATCATAGTTTATTAAGGCATTTATGCCGTAGAGAAAAAACACTTAATTATGTGCTTTACCACTTAACACGCTAACAAAATCATCACAAAATAAAAAATTATGGTATTCTATGCCTAAAAAAGGTAAAAAAATGGTTCATAAATTAATAATATTAGGCTCTGGACCAGCTGGATTAACGGCTGGTATTTATGCTGCACGTGGAAAACTAAGCCCTTTAATTATAGAGGGTAATAAACCTGGTGGACAACTAACAACAACAACTTATGTTGAAAACTGGCCAGGAGAAAAAAAAATTCTCGGAATAGAATTAATGGAAAAAATAAAAAAGCACGCAGAACATTATGGCACAACCTTTTTATCTGACTCTGTAATTAAGGCAGATTTATCTAAAAAACCATATACCCTCACAACTGAAGGTGGAAAAACATTATCAGCAGAATCAATAATCATAGCAACCGGAGCTTCTCATAAAAAGCTCAAAGCTAAAGGAGAGGATGAATATTGGGGAAAAGGGGTAACAACATGCGCTACATGTGATGCACCTTTTTATCAAGATAAAGAAGTAGTAATTGCAGGTGGAGGAAATACTGCTGTAACCGAAGCAGCATTTTTAACACGCTTTGCAAAAAAAATTACAATCATTCAGATCTTGGACAAGTTAAGTGCTAATGATCCAATTCGAGACGAAGTAGAAAAGGATCCTAAGATAGAAATAATTTTAAATAGTGCAATTAAAGAAATTAAAGGTGATGGCAAAAAAATAAATGTAGTTGTTATTGAAAATCAAAAAACAAAAGAGTCGAAAACAATTCCAACTTCTGGCGTTTTTGTAGCAATCGGATTTAAACCAAATACTGACATCTTTAAAGATCAGCTAGATATGGATGAATTTGGTTATTTAAAAATTATTGACCATACAAAAACAAGTAAAGAGGGAATTTTTACAGCTGGAGATGTTTCAGATTATAAATATATGCAAGCAGTAACCTCTTCTGGATTTGGTTGCATGGCAGCACTTGACTGTGAAACCTATTTGCAAAAACAAAAAAAGAGCTAATTGACTTTAGTTTTTCTATTTTTTCATACTAGCTTAAAGAATTTTTTATCTTTAGGGGAGTTTTATGAGAAAATATTTTGGACTTTTTTTAGCTTTATTCTTTATCCCCATTAATACTTTTTCAAAACCTATAGAATTACCATACACCTTTGATGCGGGTCCATTAGCAACCCTGGTAGGAAAAGAAAAAATCACGGTTATAGGTCAAGTCGATCTAGAAAAAAAAGAATATAGTTTATCTAGCAAAGTTTTAAAAAAACAAAGCGCTCTAGGTGCCATTTCCATCGCCAATCTAAAAATTACATTGTCCAATACAACCGGCCTTGGCATAGATGGAGACATTTCCCTATTTGATAAAACTGGCAATCTTAATATAAAAGAACTTACAACAAAGCGAATTGTTTCAAAACTAACTTTTAAAAAAGGCAGCGAACTTAAACTTCCCTATCTGAACATTACAATTCCATATGTGGAAGCAACAGCAGAAAAAAATAAAGCTGTTATTATAACAGCTCCTATTAATCTCTTTGGACAAAGGGTTAATGCGGAAGTTAAAGTAGAAAAAGAGAAACGAAGCATTTCCTTCACCCTGCCAAACAAAGTATCTCTTACTGAATTAGTAAAAAAACTGGATCCAGATGGACTGTCTTCTGGTTCTTCAAAATTCGCAAATGTAAATTTATATTCCTTAAACATAAAATTTGAACAAGACAAAAATGGCGTATTTATCGCCTCATTATTTGGAAAAGTAGATTTAAGTAATTTACAAATGATCGATTTAACACAAAACACAAAGAATCTTAAATTTTCTGGATTTATATTAGAAGAAAAAATAGATAAAAAAAGCTCAGTTGGATTTGAGTTGAAAGTAGGACTTGATTCCTTAACAATGCCCTTAATTGGAGATGTTACAGATCCTCACATCATATTCCGTAAAAAAACTCGCGCCCTGGCTGAAGTAGAAAACATAATACTTGCTCAGGCCCCTGAACTTATTGCAGATCTAGAAAAGAAAGAGCGCTACGAATTAATTTTAGGTGGTGATGTAAATATTCAAATACCAGGAATGGAAACTGTAATTCCATTAACTTTACAAGCAAGGTTAATGGAAAAACGTTTTGTCCTAGCAGGAAAAATAAAAAATGATATTATGTTGCCTCTCAACATTCCACCAGAAGGTCCAAAATATACTTTAAAATTAATTGATCCTAAATTTTTACTTTCTAGAAAGTATGTAACTTTCCATATTGCCGCAGAGGCGGATTTTAATGCTTTGAAGGTAAACGGTGTCCTTACTATCGACTTAGCCGTCGATCTAAATAAAGATGATGCTAAAAAATCAAGAGGCAATAATAAAAAATCCAAACTGAGAGAATTAGTCGATTATACAGTCGAATTTGAAACTAAAGTAACATCAAAAGCTCCTTACAAGCCTTTTAAAGATTCTGATTTGGGAGACTTAGACCAAGCTACCGCTAGCGAATTAAGAAACATAGAGCTCAACGAAGCTGGACTAAAGCTTAGAACAACTTCTCAAGAGTTTCCGCCTAATATTGTTCCTGTAAAGTCCTTTGTTAAAATTTTTGGAAAAACAAAAATGTTTGGCTCTGAAGTTAATGGAACAATTAAGTTTTTTAAATTAACTGAAGGAAACAAAAAAGCAGCATCTGCATTTTTACAATTTGGCGCAAAAAAAACATTTGGAGAGTTATTCAAAATCTCGGTCAGCGGGCCTCTTACTAATGTAGAGCTAGATGATATAACAGTAATATTGTCTTCTGCAAATTATAGAGAAAAAGAAGAACCCAAACTTTTCGAAGATTTTAGACCAGCAATAAAAAAAGGTTTTAATATATATTTTAAATTTAATACCCAAGGAACGCTATTAGATAACCAGCACGCTGGAAATATTATGCAGGATGGAATTCCGGAAAAAATAGCTGTTTCTGGTTCAATATCCCCGGATTTCCGCGACTTTTCAGTTGGCACACAACTTGGACCCTTTAAATTTAAACCCGAAGACCTAATAAGTTCTCTTATGGTGCGATTAGAAATATCAAAAAGAAAATTGCACTCTCCTGAAATAGCTTTAAAAACCGTTATATCCTCCCATGACAAGGATTTTATTGCAAGGGTAGGACTAAATTCTATGGATGCCATTTTAGCACTAACAATGAAAGGAGCTTGGGAAAATGCCATTGGACTTAAAGGATTTACATTAGAAGATGTAGCTGCCGCTATATATTTTAACTATTTAGTAGGGTTCGACCTTGAAGGTGGTGGATTTACTGCAAAAGTTTACCTAGGAGATAAAGGTTCTGCAGATGCAAAAATTATAAAATTCGCATTCAATTACAACAAATATGATCCTTCTAATACTATTTTGTTAGGAAAGATGGCTGGAAATGCAAAACTTTGCTTTAAAGAGATAGTGGAACTATTTATTGATAAAATCCCACCAATCCCAGAGCCTAAAACTGCTAGTGAAAAACAAGAAAAAGAAAGAAATAGAAAACTTTCAAAAGATGCCCTTAATAAACTGCCCGAACTGTGCATCAGAGATGTGGAATTAGTTTTTGCCCCAACAGGCGGCCGTATTGGTGATATTTATTTTGATCAAGGATATACCGTCGCCGGAAAAGTGGACATGCATTATGCAAAAAGTAACTGGAAAGGTGAAATTTTATGGAAAGCTCAAGAAGCTGGATTTAGAGGAAAAGCAGATCTTGATCCAATGTACCTGGGTCCAGTTTGGACAACAGCTAATCCAAATACAACAGGGATAAATAAAGGTCCTATTTTGGATATAGAGCTTGGAATACGAGCAACAAGCCACTTCAAATTAGATGCCGGTGTTTCCCTACTAAAAATTGTAAATGCTGGCACAACAATAAATATTTCTAAAACCGGATTCGATTTTGATATTTCTGGAAAAATATTCGAAAGATTTCAAGCTTCAATTCAATGTATATCAGATGGATCAGTATCAGATCCCGATGTAAAATTCAAAGCCTCTTTAAAAAATGATTTTGATGAAGAAATTATTCGTGAATTAAGGAATTCTATAGCGCCAAAGGGTCCGAGCTGGGCTAACCTACATGGCTTCGGCAGTTTTCAGAAACTAGACGAAGCTCTTGGATTAATGGAAAATCTGTCTAAAGTAATTGGACCTGGAAAAACGACTGTAAAGGGAAGTCTCAAAGATATAGAAAAAGGCAAACTTGTAACTTTAGAGACATCAGGTGAAATTTTGGGTAAAAAATATAATCTCAGTTTAACCCTAGACGCTGGACTTCAAACAGGAAAAATAATAGAAGCTCTTATAAAATTGATAAAAGAGCGAGTAACTGATGTTATTAAAGAAAAAGGCTTGGTTGGCATTTTGGACTTAACAAACCCAATTAACTGGGTAGAACCGTTAGGCCCCCCTGGTACAGGCTTGCCACCGGAAGTTAAAGCAGGAATTAACTTATTAAACGATATCTCTTCCAAAGCAAATGTTGCATCACCCCTTGGATGGATTAATTTCCCCAAAAATTTTATGGATAGCGTCATAAATCTAGGAAAAGGAATTAAGAGTGCTTCTGGAAAAAAAGAAGGCGAAAAAGCTCCATGGGAGGATTACAAGGGAGAAATCAACATTGAATCATCCGGTTCTCAAGTACTAAGTAAGTTTCCAAGAAATAAAATCGTCAGGATAAATGCTAGTAGACAAAAGACTCAAGCTCTTGGAGTTTCAAATGATTATCGACCAGTAAAATGGTTTGTAAACCCTTCTGACAAAACACTTGGAGTGCTATTGCTTAGTGCAAAGCAAAGTTCAAGACTAATATATATAAAGCCACGATCCTTTGTGAAAGTAACTCATGGTATCACAGGAAAAGTTCCTCACCTTCTAGATGCTATTAAGGTCAAACTACCAGATCCAATACCTCAAAAACCTACATTCGAATTATCACCAGATAATCGTTCCCCTGTTGGAATAAACAGATTTATGGATGCCGCAGTAATAGAATGGCATCCAATAGGAACATATAGAGATTGGATAGCCTTTAGAGACTAGAGCACTGAAGCCTAAAATCATCCTTGCATAGGCCTTATTTATGAGCTAAAATAGGAAAAAGTTATAATTTTTCAAAAAATTGACACTGGGAAGCAATATGTCATTTACATATAATCCAAGCAGAAAAAAAAGAGCACGTAAACACGGATTTAGAAAACGTATGTCTTCTAATAAGGGCAAGTCTATTGTTAACAGAAGACGCGCTAAAGGCCGAAAGAGACTTACTGTATCTAGCGAATGGTAAAATTTAAAGATTTATTTTCTTTCAAAAAAAAAGAAATAGATAAGGTTTTTGAAGCAGCACTTAGAAAAACTTCTATGTTGGGTATAAAGCTGCTTTTTTCTCCTGCTAATAAAAATCAAAAACATGGTAAACTGCTAATAATAATTTCTAGCCTTTCCGGCAAAGCACACGAACGAAACAAGGTTCGTCGCCAAATAAAAAACATTTTCTTTGAAGAACAGCTTTATACTGTTCCAGGAAACTGGATCCTTCAAGTTTATAAAGAAGCCATGAATTTAAATTTCAATCAAATTAGAAATTTTCTGCTAAATAATATAAAACATAATGAATCTAAGTAAGCCTAAAAAATTGTTTTTAGATTTTATTTGGTCCTTCTATCAAGCAGCAAGGCCACTATTAGGATTGCGCAATGTTTGCATTTATCCTATTAGCTGTAGCCACTATGCAAAACATATGTTAGAGCATAAGGTTTTTTATATTGCCATTCCTTTAATTATCTTAAGGATCTTAAGTTGTAATCCGATTACAGCTTTAATTAGAAAAAGACTTTACTAAAACTCTTTTTTATCTATAAAATGTTGCAACTATAATCTTTTTTTATATAAAGAACCCTATGAATATCTTTTTTAACTCTCTTAATTATTTTTTCTTTTTCCAACATAAAAGCTAAACAAAAAATAAATAACAAAGAATTAAGTGTAAGTAAAGCCATTCACATGACTCATGAAAATAGACCCAACTTTAAAACCCTAAAACAAAACACAAAAAAGAAGAAAACGTTACAAACAGAATCACTTACTGAATACGTTCCCCAAATAAATATTTCTGGAACCCTTTTATCTCAAACACAACAAAAGGGAATTCGGGAAACATATTTATTGGAAGGTAGCCAGCTAATATATAGTTTTGCTGGGCCAATAGAGCTTTATAAAATAGCAGAACAGATACACAAAAACCTAATACGATATCAAGTTGAAGTTACTTTTCTACAATCTTGGTATTTTAAGCAAAAAAGGAAAACTCCCTAGCGGTGCCGACCAAGATGACTCAATTATAGCTCCCTACTCCACCGTTAGAAAAAAGGTGATGGGAGTTAAAGGATACTCAGCATTAATCGTATCTGCTAAAGATACAAACACTATTCATCTCGCAGCAGAAGAAATCCGTTCTATTCTTAGACAACAACATAAGATAAAATCTGCAGATGATGATGATTTTTCACTTTTCACTCAAAACGAAGTTTCTCAAACTGCTAAAGCAACATCTAGTATTTAATATTTTGTTATTGGTAATAGCCTCTATATCATTGTTAGTTGGAGGAGTTGGAATAATGAACATTATGCTAGTTACCGTTACTGAAAGAACAAAAGAAATTGGAATCCGAATGTCTATTGGTGCCACAACATCAATGATACTAAATCAATTTATTTTAGAAGCCGTAACCATGTTTAGTTGGAGGTCTTTTAGGAACAGCAATAGGTATAACATTATCCAAGGGAATTGGATACATGCTGAGTTGGTCAATCACAATCTCAACCAAATCAGTTTGGATATCGCTTTTATCATCAACTCTAGTAGGACTATTTTTTGGATATTATCCCGCCAAAAAAGCTTCTAAGTTAAATCCTGTAGAAGCCTTAGCTGATAGATAATTAAGATTTATTGCCAATACGACCGACTCTAATTTTATGCATATTTTTAGTATTAAAATATTTCTTCGCTACATTATTAACCTCTGAGAGAGACATTTTTTGTACACGATCCATAACTTTATCATAATAATCAAAACCGAGACCAAGAGATTCTAATGTGGCCAGCTGTGATGCAATATAAGAATTCTTATCAGCAAGATCGATAATAGACTTAATATAGATCTTTTTCGATATCTCAAATTCTTCTTGGGTTATACCATTTTTAGCAACGTTTTCAATCATATCACGCATCAATTTTTCTGTTTTGTCTAAATTTTCAATGCTCAAGATTGAATATAGATAATCAAAACCATGTTCCTTCATAGCCTTTGCAGCAAACGCTCCTCTTGCAACATAAAATAAACCTGTAGTCTCACGTATTTGGTAAATTCTAGAACCTAGTGAAGAAAAACATGCAATATTTAAAAGCTTAAGCGGAGTTAAGTCATTATCATAAATATTAATTGGTGAGGGTTGTCCCATTAAAAATACTACCTGATCTCGTAACATGAAATGGTCAACCAATTGTGATTTAGAATTTTTCACCTCAGTAGATATTGTTAATGGTTTATATTTTTCACCTTGTATATTAGAAAAAGCACCGGTTACTGTTTTCTTCAAATTATCTAAATCAAAATTTCCCGCAGCAGAAATTATTAAGCCTTCGGGTGATAAATACTTTTTGTGTGCTTTAACCAAATCTTCAACAGTAATATGTTTTAAATATTCTATTGCTTCATCAAATGTCCAATTATACGGATGATTGGGGTATAGCAAGTTTTGTAACATTCTCATGGCAACAGAAGCCGGATCTTTTTTTTGTTCTGTAAAACTATCTATAAAAATAGATCTTAATTTTTCCAATGACTCTTTAGGAAAGGTGGGGTTTTGTAAAACATGAGATAACCGCTTTAAAACAGCATCAATATTTTCGGTTAAAGTACTAATAAAGACTCCCCCAGCTGTAAAATTATAATCTGTTGCGGTTGTCTCAAAAAATTCTACGCTATCATCTTTACTAAAGCCTTCACATCCTTCTATCAACATACGCATCAATAAATCAACTAAAATTCCCTCTTTTATCTCATTTAAAAAGGCACCATCCCTAAACTGAATATTAAAGTTAAGAAAAGGCCACCTATCATTTTTATGGAAAACGACCTTGATTCCATTCTTTAAATTGAATTCTTGGCTAGGTTTTGGATAGGAAAATTTAATTTTAGCAGGCTCAGGAAGTGTTTTTGCAAATTTAACTCCATCTTGTGGAGCTGTTCTTATTTGCTTACTTAAAATCTTTTTATCAAGTTCATCTTCTCGTTGCTGACCCTTTAATAAAATATCCATTTTATCTTTTGGAGCAGGTAATAGCTGGATTTCACTAACCATGAATGGGTCTAGATGTATTTTTGCAAATTTTTGTAAACTTTCAGTAGTTAAATCATTTAAGCGATTAATTCGTTTAAATATGTCAAATTCATCTTCCGTTGCAAAATAAGAGGTTATCCACATATATGCAAATGTCTGAAAACTTTGAAGAGCACTAAACATAGAACGTTTTTTGTTATTTATAATTTTGAGCAACTCATCCTTTGTTACCCCATTTTCAACAACATTTTTAAGCTCTTCTAATATAATTTTTTTACACTCTTCTAACTTGCCATCTTTAGGATCCACAAAAATCGCAAATAATCCCCCATGAAGTAACTCTCCGGATCCAACACTAATAGCATTCGCTATTTTTTCCCTATCAACCAGCCGCCTGTATATTCTGCTTCCTTCTCCATCACCTAATATAAACTCTAGTGCCTCAACAAGCACCTCATGGTTATCCTTTGCACCAGGTATACGCCAAATAAAACCAAACTTTGGACGATCTATATCTCTATAGATTTTCATATCATGAGAAATTAAATCAGTAGAAACATTAACAATTTCTTTAACTTCATCCTTTGCAGCGGGAATTTGTCCAAAATTCTTTTTCACCTCTGAAATAATTTCTTTTGGATCTACATCACCTATAACAAATAAAGTTGCTTTATTTGGATGGTAATATTTTTTATAAAAAGCCTTCAGTTTCTCAGAGGAAAGATTTAATAAATCTTCTTTATAACCAATTATTGGATAATGATATGGATGATTTGCCGGAAAAAGTATTTTGAAGGCCTCATCCCAGATGAATCTAAAATAATTATCTCTATACATTTTTAGTTCAGCAATAACGGCCTTAACTTCAGAAGCTAAGTGTTGAGAATCAAAACGCGCATTAGCCATACAATCAGCTAGAATAAATAGAAACGGCTTCCAATTATTATTATCAACTTCAAAGTAATAACTTGTTGCATCTTGATATGTAAAAGCATTTAATGAAGCACCATATTTTCTTGCAATAGTATCTATATCACTTTCAGATAACTTTTCTGTACCTTTAAATATCATATGTTCTATTAGATGGGCTAATCCCCTCTCACCAGCATCTTCAATAGCAGATCCTACATTATATGCAATCTGCATCAGCACTTTTGGAATATTTTTATCCTGCATTATTAAAATGGTCATGCCATTTTCTAATTTTGTCTTAGTTATTTTGTCTTTAGGTATTTCAAAAGCCACTTCTTTTCCCCAATCCAATATAGTTTTACTTTTTTGCTTCATTAAATAAAAATATGTCCAAACAATTCCACCTAAAACCAAAGTAAGTGATAATAATTTTATTAATTTCATCTCTCAAATTCCAAAAGCAGCTCCACTTGGGCGTCCAAATCTTAACATTATTAGAGAACTAGTATACGCTAACGCTAAATCCTTCACAACTGATTAAAAATTATGAAAATTTTAATACTTAGAGTCTCTGCCATAGGTGATGTAATACATACCTTCCCTGCAATATTTTTACTGAAAAAACTTTATCCTAAAGCTGAAATAAGCTGGGTAATACAAAAAAAAGCTGCCATTCTTATAGAAAATCAATCCTTTATAAAAAACACTTGGATATTACCTGATAAATTCCTAAATATAAAAAATTGGAAAACAACTTTTAAAATTCTTAAAAAGATTAGACAAACAAAATGGGATGCCATTCTAGATTTTCAAGGAATTTTAAAAACATCCACCCTACTCATTCCATTACATGGTGCAAAATATGGTTTTGATAAAAAGCATGCGCGTTCTAAATTTACTACCCTTCTAACTAATAATCATGTGAGTCCCTTATATACAAACATTATACAAAAAAATCTTGCTCTAGCAGACAATATAAAATTACGTAGCGCTGCAATAGAACAAGGATTTTTAAACTCTGACTACATAAAAAGTTCACCAACTATAGATATTTTAAAAAAAGATTTTTTATTAAATATTCCCAAAGAAAATCAAAACCTATTAAACGAATGGCTCAAAAAAAATAATTTAAACAACTTTATTGCAATAACCCCAAATACAACCTGGAAATCTAAATTTTGGCCTTTACAAAACTGGAAAAAATTACTTACCCTATTAACTAAATCAAACTACCAAGTGGTATTATTGGGTGAAGCATTTGGCAATGACGCCTTAAAACTTTCAGAATATTCCAAAGAAAACAATTTAAATTTATATGCCGCACCAGAAAACAATCTCTTAGATACAGCTTATCTAATTTCTAAGTCTAAATTATTAATAGCTCCTGATACAGGGATACTTCATTTGGCAGATTTTCTTGGCACATCCACAATTGGATTGTTTGGACCAACATTAAAGGAAAAACACGGGCCCTTTTTAATATCAAAAAACATTAAAAACTGTATTCAAATCCCATGTGTACATTTTTATAAAAAATATCATGGAAATAAAAATTCATTTGACTGTATGAACAGATTAACTCCAACAGAACTCATAAACCACATCGAAAAGACACTAAATAATTAAAAAATTATTGTTGCAACATTGAAGTAACTAGTGACTTTATAGAAGCACCAAAATTAATCTTTTTAAATGTGGTTAAGTTTTTTTTAATTTTTGAATAATACTCTTTGTCCCTAAGATATTTATCCAATAAAGGATTTATATCTTCATATCTTTTAATGGGTTCACCAAAATTATTTTTTGTAACAAAATCTAAATTCAATTGCTCCCAAAATAATATGCTATTAGTATTATCTATAAGTACTGGTTTATTCATATAAATAGATTCAACAACACTATTAGGACCCGATTTTGTAATAACCAAATCGGAAGCAGCCATTAAATCTGAAATTCTATCTGTAAAACCAACTGTGGATATGGAAACATTATTATTTAATTTTAGCTTTGCAATTTTATTCCCAAGCTTCTGATTTTTTCCTAAGCAAATAACTAGATGTAAAGAAAAATTTATTTTAGAAATGTGCTTAGCATATACATAACCCGAATCAGAACCAGTTGCTCCCATTAAAAGCATTGCCACAGGTTTGTTTAGAGGAATATTAAAATCTTTTTTAATATTTTTAACATTTTTCTTATCAAAGAAGTCTGGTCGCAATGGAAACCCCAATGAAATAACCTGATCACTGTTAAAATTAGCTTTAGAAATCTTTTTTTTCACATCTTTATCATCAAAAGTCAAAATATATTTGAATTTATCATATTGTGGATTGTGAAGACCAAGGGGATAATTACTGGAATCTAAATCGTTTGTAACAATTATAAAAGGAATTTTCCTTTTTTTTGCCTCTTTAAAAAATGCAAAATTAAAAAAGGGCATTACTGATATTATCATATCTGGTTTTTCTTGATCTAAATATATCCCAAGTAACCGTTCTATCGGACCAGAAGAAAACAGTATAAGCCTACGCCCCAATCTAACAAGATTATTAGTAATATAAACCCATTTCCTCTTTAAACAATAATCATAAAAATCTTCACCTGTACATTTGTTGAAAGAAATTTTCCTAATGGGATCTAGAGAATGTAAAATACCTAAAATTAAATTTTCACGTTTAACACTATAATCGGGTTGAAGAAACTGTTCTAAGGCTTTTGAAACGGATTTATGCCCTCCACCCCCATCACTGGTCATTATAATTATCTTCTTTTTTCTTTTCACCAAGATATTTCCTTCAGATACTGTTAACATCCTCTCCGCCCTAAAGGACGGGAGATTCCTGCTTCATCGGAGCTGCCCGAGCTAACTGCTAGGGTCTTACTGCCTCTCTACCGGCTAACACGGTGTGCCCCACCGCTAGTATATTTATTGCTGCTACAAAGTCAGCATTTTCTTTATATCCGCATTGCACACAGGAAAAATCGGCTTGCGTTTTCCGATTTTCTGGACTGACCAATCCGCAAATAGGACATGTACGTGATGTGTTTTGTGGAGGGACAGAAATGACCATACCACCATTCCAAGTTTCTTTATACTCTATTTGCCGTCTGAATTCGTGCCATCCCTGATCCAAGATGGATTTATTCAGACCAGATTTTGCTCGGACATTCCGGCCTGGGGTTTCCATGTTCCTTTTGGCCGATCTGCTCATGTTCGATATCCGCAAGTCTTCCAACACTGCAACAGCATGGTTTTTGCTGATTGTTGTACTTGCCTTGTGAATGAAGTCATTGTGGACATCTGCGATCTTAATATGAACTTTGGATACTTTGACTTTCTGCCTCTTCCAATTGTTTGACCCCTTTGTTTTACGTAAAAGCTTCTGTTGTTCTTTGGCAAGCTTTTCTTCAAAATTTCGAAAACTGGAAAGCGGTTCGACGAATGTTCCATCTGACACTGTAGCAAACCGTTTCACGCCCATATCTATTCCTATAGCTGAATCCGATGGATGAACCGGTTCCTTAATTCCTTGTTCGACCTGGATAGATAAAAACCAATGTTCACCCTTCTTTGAAAGCGTAATATTTTTGGGAGTGCCTTCGATGTCACGGCTTTTGAAGAATCTTAAAAAGCCTATCTTCGGAAGAAAAATCTTGTTACCGTCAATCTTGAATCCTTGAGGATACTTGAAAGAATCCCGTTGCCCCTTCTTTTTGAATCTTGGGAAACGCTTGGGATTCTTTTTATCAAAAGCCCCTTTCAAGGCTCTATCGAGATGCATGAGAGTTTGCTGTAGAGGCTGAGAGTGGACTTCCTTAAGAAAGGATAGTTTCAGGATTACCTTTCCATTTTTTGAGTTCGGCTGCCAATCCTGGATATGATAGGCAGTACAAGCCAGCTTCAAGCCGTTCTTTTTGCAAAGCAAGCGCTTTGTTCCTAGACAAAACGACATGAACCTCCAAATCGAGACAGTCGTGCCTCAATTTTTCCATTTGTTTTGATCCGATATTTAAATGCTTTGCGAATGATCATATTTTTATAATACATTTGCTCTATGAAAAAGTCGAGTGAAAAAGCGCCGCTACATCCCCTACCTAAAAGAAGGGATCTTGTGTGGCACAGATCTGAGAAAATAAAAAAATGCTGATAATCTTGAAGTATTATAAACTAAGGTCGGCCCCAAAGAATAAGTTTTCGATCTCTAGCATTATTGCGATATTCAAATTCGGAACGAAAAAACTCTTTAACTCTTTTGTCTATTTCAAAATCAATGCCGGCCCAATAAACTAATTTGGCATCCTTATAACCACATCCTGGCTTAAAAATTCTAGATAATTCAACTGGATCTAATGATGCCCTAGCTAAAAACAAATCAACCGGCGCTTCCGTTGTTCGTAAAAAGGTCCTAAAATCTAAATCGCAAATTTCTATGTTATCCAAACCCAATTCTTCAATTACTGTATTTAAAAAGCGAATTCTTTTTTTATTCACCTCCAAAAGAATAACTTTTAAATTAGGATACATAATCTTTAAGGGAATCCCTGGAAGCCCAGCACCAGAACCAATGTCTACAACCAAATTATATTGGTTCATATCTACAAACTGCTTTACTGCCAAAGAATCTAAAAAATGTCTCTTAATTATCCCCGGAGTTCCTGATACGGCAGTTAAATTTATGAACTCATTCCATTCCTGTAAAAGTTTAAGATAAAGCTTAAACTGGCTTACTTGCTCATCATTTATAGATACTTTTTGCTTAAAAGCAGCCCAAAGTCGCTGTTCTTTGTTATTTTGTTCTGATAACTTTTTAGTCATTTTGCCTCTCATATGGATTTTCACACCCTGTTCCTGCTAATATAATGATAAATTATTTACCATTTAGGTAAAAATGAGTATTAGAAGGGGGTCGTGTGAAAATTTTTAAAAATTTACTTATCATAACTTTAATCTGTCCTGGATTTAAAATCAATTGTGAACCGGCAATTGTAACATTTTTACAAACTCCACCACCATCCGTCCTAAAAAAGGTAGAACGAAAAGTTGAAACAAAACTAAACCAGTTTTCTCAGAAAAGCCCCGTAAGTTCTAGTAAAAAACTACTCAAGGCCCAATTATTAACAACTCCATCACAACTAGATGGTTTTTTAGGAATTTATAAAGGATACAGCGATTTTTCTAACAAAGATGGATTAATCACGTTTCCTTTAAGACATACTCCTATAAATAAAATGTATATTACGGTCACACCCGAAATTAAAATGACTCTAATTTCAGAACATACGTTTGCTAACCTAACTATTCCAAAAAGTGTAGAAGCCAAAATGTACCTTTTAGAAAAACTAGAAGGGGATTATGAAGAAAATAAGCTTGTAGAAAAAAAAGAAAATAAATACCTCTATTGGAATGTTATAGAGCAAGAAATACCTGAAACAGGAATAATACCCTCAATTAGTGTAGTATATTTAACCAAACCAAAAAATCTCTTTGTCCAGGAAGGCCAATTTTTGTTAAAAGAAGATTCTAATCTAATTCTTCCCAATAATGTTTATGTAACTGGACGAATCAACACAAACAAGGCGCTGTTTACTTTCTTAGATCTATCACGGTTCTTTGATCCTATTTCTTTTAAAACCAAAATGCCCAACAAGAAAACAAAACAAAGTTTATTTGAAAATTAAGAAACTTCGGAAAATTCGCTGTTCTGTGATAATTTTTCAACAAAAGTTGTTGTTGAATGCTTATTTTTCCATCCAATAATGACAACTTCACCTCCATAAGCTTTAACTTCTTTGTAACCAACAACGTCTTCAGCTTGATAATCAACACCTTTTGCTAATATATCAGGTTTTAAAAAGGAAATAGCATTTAATGGAGTATCCTCTTCAAAAACTGTAACGTAATCAACCATCCCTAATGCCGACATGACATTTGCTCGCTCATCTAATGGTTTAATTGGCCTAGAATCACCCTTTAACCTTTTTACAGAAGCATCTGAATTTAAGGCTACAATCAAAATGTCACCTTGTTTTTTTGACTCTTTAAGAATATGAATATGTCCAGAATGCAAAATATCAAAACAACCATTAGTAAAAACAACTCGCTTACGATTACTTTTTTCAGAATCTAAAACATTTTTTAACTGATTCCAGTCGTGATAATATTTTTCTGCAGGTTCTATATAATCCTTTGTTAAATCCTCTAAGCTAACAGCATAAGTTTTCAAATGCGAAACTGCTATTGCTGCAGCTTTACTCGCCAAAACCAAACATTCCTTCATAGAAAGACTGTATAATAATCCAACTGCTAAAAAAGAGATTACTGTATCCCCTGCTCCCGTTAAATCAAAAACCTCACACTTTGCAGAGGGAATAAACTCTTCGCCTTCGGAACAAGAAACAAAGGTCATACCTTCTTCACCCTTTGTAACAACAATTCCCTTTAAAGAAAGAATATTACAAATTTTCCTAGCATTTTCAGATAAAGACGCTTCCCTTGGCAATGCCAAAAAATCCAAAATTTCACAGAACTCTTTAAAATTCGGTTTTATATAAGTCGCACCTTTATACTTAGAAAAATCTGGACCTTTAGGATCAACCAAAATCATAACACTTTGTTCGTTTGCCTTGGTAATAATTCGCCGCATTACATCATCATCAATTACACCTTTTGCGTAGTCAGAAACAATTATTACAGAATTTGGCTTGATCAAAGAATCCATTAATTCATAAAGCCTTTTGCGCTCTTCTTCTTTCAAAGCAAAATTATCTTCCAGGTCAGCACGCATTAACTGATGGTTTTTCGCCATCATACGCCTCTTGCAAGTAGTAACTCTTGCAGAACTCTTAAAAATACCCCTAGTAGAAACCTTTTTTTTCTCTAACATTTTAATAATCAGGTCACCATAAGAATCGGTTCCAACTAAACCAATTAAGCTTACATTGCATCCAATGTGCCTACAATTCAGTGCAACGTTAGCAGCCCCTCCTAAAGACCATTCTTTATTTTCTTCACGCAATACAGGAACCGGTGCTTCAGGCGAAATTCTATTAACAGAACCAAAAACATATTCATCTATCATTACATCACCAATAATCAAAATATCTTTTAATTCGCCCCGCAGTTTTTCTACAATCTTTCTAATCACCGGCTGATCTCCTCTACGTTTTTTGTTAACTGATAAGAGAGACCATATGAAATTACAGATCTCATTTGAATTTACAAATTTACCAGATGCCTTAGATTTAGCAAAAAAAACATCTCAATATGCAGACATATTAGAAGTTGGAACCTTATTAATTTATAAAGAAGGTACAAAGGCAATAAACGCATTTAAAAATGAATTCCCAAATAAAGAAATCCTTGCTGATGCAAAAATATGTGATAGGCCTAAAGATGCCATAGAATTATTTACATCTGCTGGAGCTGATATAATAACCGTTTTAGCCGGAACAAGTAATGAAATAATACACGTTGCTACACAAACAGCTCACTCACTTGGAAAAAAAATAGCATTAGACCTAATGGACTCATATTCAACAGGACAATCTGCCATGGATTCAGAAAATCTTAAAGTGGATAGCTTAATATTTATACGTTCAAAAGAAAAAGCAATCTCGCCAGAAACAGCTGAACAATGGGAATCTGCAAAAAACAACACTTCTTTACCAGTTTTTATTGCAGGAAATATTAATAAAGAAAATATAAAAAACATTATCGCATTAAAACCTCATGGAGTTGCTATAGGTAAAGCAATAGCACAGGCTACTGATCCAGAACAAGAAGCTGCCTTTTTCAAATCAATATTAAAATAACAAAGACTGAGCTTTAGTGAACTACCGACCACTAAGC
>JAGMEA010000007.1 GCA_023128415.1 Candidatus Babeliales bacterium | reverse complement strand
GTATCAAAATGATGAATTTGATCGATCTTATCCCCTACCCCAAGGGCGAATACATCTAGACAACCCCCTGTCTCCCCCTTTTTTAAGGGGGATTACTTACCAATCCCCCGGAGGATTACCCCGGAGCAGAGCTCCGAGGAATTCTTTCGATTAAATTCAACCAGAGTATCCATATATGTTTGTAAATGAGTACAGTAATTACTGAGCAAACAAAATCAGATGAAGAGTATAATGATAAATAGAAGGGGGCGGAGCGTTCATTGTGTGACTATCCTTGTAAATACCAAAGGAATTCCTAAAGCTTTGATGCGACTGTCTAAATCCTTAAAAAATTGCTTCATGGGGATGGGACATTTTATAAGAAGAGGCTGGCTTACCCCATATCGAGGCTTATATAAATTGAGAGTAGATACTGAATCTTGACCTGTTACATCCATAATAATTAACGCATCGCCATTCTCCGAATCGAAGTACCAGAAATGAAGTCGATTTTTTTGAAAATTTTTATGGACTTTACTCCTGGGAAAGGAGACATTGGCAACATTTGCTATTACGGGAAAAATCTGACCCGGTGGAATCACCCAAGACCTCATCGGAATTTTATTCCCAATAAGGTCGTTTCTCCTATGAGAAGAGTGTTCCTCTGCTTTTCTTGATATTATTCCACATCCCACATTTAAAATAATTATAAAACAAATAAAAAATGTTTTTCCATTTAGATTATTCTTAATTAAAAAAGTTTTTTTGTATTTTTTTATGGAAAAGTAGTTAATTTTAAAACTTTTATCAGAAGTGTCCGGTAAAAGTTAAAATAGATTAGGGCAACCTCCTTAAACTTATTAGATTTAAAGTGTAAAAAAACATTCATCAATAAGAAAAGGAGGTATAAGCCCTATGGTAAGGAATACAGTATTTCAACAGTTATTGCAACTTCTTTCACGTTATGATTTCAAAAAATGTGTTAATCACCATGAAGGAGATAAATACACTAAACGCTTTGATTGCTGGCAACAGCTTATCGCGCTTCTTTTTGCACAAGCCAAGGGATTGGACAGCCTGCGTGATATTGAGGTGAGTCTGCGCAGTCACTATAAGAAATGGTATCATCTTGGACTAACCAGTGTTGCCAAAAGCACATTGGCGGATGCTAACAGTAACCGGAGTTCAGAGATTTTTCAAGATGTATTTTATTCCTTACTTGCTAAATGTCGGGAACTTGCTCCAAAGCATAAATTTAAATTTAAGAACCCATTATATAGTTTTGATTCATCACTTTTCAATCTGTGTTTATCATTATTTTCATGGGCGAAATACCGGACAAAGAAAGGTGCATTTAAACTTCATACCTTACTTGACCATAGCGGCTATCTACCCTCGTTTTTTCTGATCACAGATGCAAAATGTCATGATATTAACGTCGTCAAAGATGACACATATGGATTTCCAACCTTATCACCGGACAGCATCATTCTGGTAGACCGGGCATATATCGACTATAAGTGGTTGTATTCTTTAACAATTCGAAAGCTATTTTTTGTTACAAAAGCGAAAAGCAACATGAAATATAAAGTTATCGGACAGCAGGATGTTCCCAAAAATAAAGGAATCATCTCTGATCAAATAATCAAGCTTACGGGTTTTTATAAGAAAAAAGACTATCCGGATACCCTTCGATTAATCACGTATGTTGACAAGAAAACGGGTGTAGTGCATGTGTTCCTTACAAATAACTTCAAGCTCGCGGCACTAACCATTGCTGATCTTTATGAAGCCCGCTGGGACATCGAAACGTTCTTCAAATGGATAAAACAAAACCTGAAAATAAAATCCTTTCTGGGCACAAGTAAAAATGCTGTCATGACACAAATTTGGGTCGCTATGATTTACTATCTTTTACTGAGATTCATAAAATTTCAGACAAAATGCTCACATACAATGCATGAACTTACAAGAATTGTTGGCGAATTACTCCTTGAAAATATCTATCTCATTGAAACTCTTAGAATTACATTTGATCAATATAAACAGGTTAAACGAAAACAGATTCAACTGTCATTATTTTGAGAAAATTTAACCGGACAGTTATGATTATGGACATAAAAAAACGGAATAACACTTTAAAATAAAATGTATACTATTAATCAAATTATGTCAAGTATAAAGGCATATATTCACAGTCAAACTTAAAAAATCTTAACACACTTTTAAAATGCTCTATTGAAACAAGTAGGCTGTGCGGTCTGATTTCTTAAATAATAAATTCACTGAGATTTTAGTATGAAATTGTTTTTTTGGGGAAATAAAAGGCAAAATTCAAAGACAGAAAAGATGATGCTGTTGAAATAGTAAAGAAATGTAATGGCGGGAATAAAAGGCGCCCAGTTTCGGTGCATCCTATTTGTTTCAATAGATAATAGCC
>JAGMEA010000006.1 GCA_023128415.1 Candidatus Babeliales bacterium | reverse complement strand
GGGCTTTCCCGTTTATTGTCGTAACATATAAACAAGCCAGTAAAGTTTTTTTTTGCATAATAAACCCATCCCTACCCATATTGAGTATAAAAATCTATATTATTTAAATGGCCTGCATTACAATCAGAAAACACCCGGTCACATACCCACGCTATATTTTCCAATACAACAGACACCTAACTAGTTTCAACCGCCAAAAATGCAAGCTCATCCTTATAAAAGGCCTTTTCCAGCCATCCTGCTTCATAAAGCCAATACGGACTGAAAAATCTATTAATATGGAAAAAACCCACCCAACAATTTTCTTTTTGATCAAAAACAAGCAAAAAAACGTCTAAAAAGGCCCGCAAGAAAGGCTGCGTTAGCCAGCAACTGCATCTTCAGCTCCTCTTTGCAACTCAGACAAAATTCTTAACTCTAAAGCACCATTTTCTATTATGGACCCTTTTAAAACATTAAAAATTCGTTCTTCAGGACCAAATCCAATAGCTTTAGTTAAAGCAACTAATTCAAACATATTACTATAGCGAAGTGTCAATTCGTCAAATAATTGCCTATCTTCTGCACTTTTAGAATATTTTGAATATGCCATAATTATTTTTTTTACCAGCTGATCACAAATAAACTCAAAAACACCTGAAAAGACACTAATTTTATCTTCAAAATGATATTGTCTAATATTTCCTTCTAGAAGCCGTGTAATATCCGGATGTTCAGCTAAAATTCCCAGTTCACCCAGGCCTTCTCTGATTAGCAAACATACATCTGATTTTTGCAGTGTAATTCCTGGGCTTTTTTGTTGTATTTTAGCAAGAAGTTCTATCCCTAAGGCATCATCTATAATTTTTTGAATTTGGGCCATTCCCTCGTCGGTGAAGCCTAATAGGTGAATTAAACTTAAGATATCTTTAGCCCGTTCATATAGTGGAGACAGTCGAGCAATAAAACGTCTTTGAACCCTAGGATTGTCACTCCCTTTAAATGAGGCTTTTTCTGTATGAAAAATATCTAATGTTGATTTCAATATTTGATCAAGTTCTCCTGCTAAGATTCTCGGATCTCCACTATCAATATATGACTTTTTTTTGCCATTTAGAGACTCGATTATTTTTTCATCTAAACCAAATAACCCTTTGAATTCATCATTTAAAAAATCGCTTAATTCAGTAAAAGCAGATTTACTTATTCTCCTACGGCTTGCTATTTCATCAACTCTTTTTGGAGAATGATTTTCCAAAGCTTTTCTACGTAAATCTTTTGCATCTAGCACCTTATGTGTTTCTCTAAGGATTTCCAACCGTTTATCATAATCCCCACTAAGAACATCATAAGGGACACCATTAATTGTTCTAGTAGTAGCTTCTCCCGTTGCTTGAACACTAGAAAACAAACTCAATAAAAAAATCAAAAACCCAAATTTATTCATAGATCCTCCCTACAGAAAATGAACCATTCTTTTTGCCCTATAAATCTTATCAAAAAAGCCTATGATACTTGAATAAATTAGAAAAGAAAGAACTTATTATAATTTATACCCCTACTTATTCTGTTCCAACAAATATTGAAGGGTTTATGAAGATACTAATAATCTGCGCTGATATTTAGAATATTTTTATTTGTTAACAACAGAAGATACCCAAAAATTAATAATAAAGCATAAGGCTAAAAAATGTTTAAATTTTCGCTCTAGTAATAAAATGAATACAACAGAAAACGTATATTATCAAAAAGTTAAAATTTGACTCACACACCTTGCATTTCTATTACTTTCAATAGATCTTCTCTCAACCCCGGTTTTATAATAGAATCCAATCCTGTTAAAAGTTCAGTCTCAAAAACCTTATCTTTTACACCTGTGTATATAGCAAAACCAAGCAGGGTTAACAAATCATTATAATTAGATGCTAAAGAATTTAAATCTTCCCAATCTCCAGATCTAGAAAACAATGTATGGGATTCTGTAACACCCTTCCTAAATTGATCAATGATACAATCAAAAACTGAGCAAAATGCCTGAATTCCTTCTCCCCCGTTATATTTAACACAAGCAGCAGTTAAAGAACTTTCAATATTTGGAATTTCGCAAACATTTAACGACTTTAACTTAGTAGAAATAAATTTACTCATACTTTCAGTTAGTTCTTGAGTAGAGTAAGACATTATGGTAACCGCCTGAGGCTTTGGAGTTTCTGTCATTTCATCGAGGAAGTCTTCTCCTAATAACTTGGCTACAGCAGCTTTAATATTTTCACTTATACCTTGTGGAAAACCCAATGCTTGTATTAATGACACTAATTCTTTACACATTTCAAACAAGGTATTTAATTTGTTAATGAATTGTTCTTTTGTCTCTGGTGTTTTATCTGATTTATTGTAACCATCCTTTTCTGCAAAAAAGGTATTGAACACTGATTTCAGTACCAACTCAAGCGTTTCTTTTAAAGCCAAATGATTACCAGTACATACATATTCCCATCTTCCAGATTCAAAGGAACGTATTAAAGCGGATCTTAAGTTAAATACAGTTCTAAATTTACCAGCTAAAAAACATCTAACTTTTTGAAATCGTTCCTCTCTAACTCTTTGTCTAGATACTTGCCCACAAGCCAATTGCCGTCGAAAGTCTTCTCGATCTGGCGGATACATTACACGAAGTGCTTTAAGTCTCATATGTTCAAATTCTGGAGAGCCGGGTTCAAGCCATTTTACAGGTATAGAGACTCCACGCAGATCAGATTCTCTGCTAATAACAACTTCTCCCATCGCTTGAACATTAGAAAATAAACTTAGTAATAAAAAATGTGCCATAAGTTTTTTCATAAATTCTCCCTATTAAAGAAAGAACCAATACTTCACCTTACAAGATTTAGCAAAAACGCCTATAATATTTGAAGATATTAGAAAAGAAATGGCTTGCCTTTACTTGTTATCCTTGCTCATTCTTTACTAACAAAAATTGAGAAGGTTTATGAAAACACTAACAATCGGCGATGCTACTTAAGACATTTTTCTTTGTTGTCAACAAAGAAACACCCCGAATTAACAATTAAGCATAGAGGTAAAGATACACCTGGTAGAAGATATATTAGAAGTTATAGATCAAATATTAATTATCTTTAAGTATTTATAACAGCTGGTAAAAAACGACTTAACTCACTACGTGTTTTTCTGTCTAATTCTCTTAAAAATTCAGATTTAAAATTTTCTGGCTTTATATTAAAGCGTTTAAATAATGAAAGTAAGTTCAATAAATCACTATAATTATTAATTAAAAGTCTTAGGTTATCATCTATCTGAAAGTCATGATAAAGTTCGTAAGAAGTTATAACGCCATGCTCCAATGTTCTTAAAATATTATCTAAGAGCGTGGAAAATTCCTGAATGTCTTCTCCATTAATTACCTCCATATAACTACGAAATGCTCTTCTCAACGAACGTTGAAGATCTTGGTCACGTTTCACAATATTTAAATTTTGTAATGTCCCTAGAATACGGTTACCAACAACAATCCTTTCCTCTGGCAAGGGAATTCTTCCAGATTCTCCTTCACAATTTCTAATTTTATCAACTTCACCAGGTGTATCTAGATCTAAAGCTGCCATTATGTTTTCTTCATAATTCCTTAAAGTTTCTCTCTCAAGGCCCAATATATCCATCAACGATGCTACTTCTGAATGCACTTGTAATAAAGATGCGAGGTGAGACTTCCAACGTTTTATTTTAGGATCATCTTTACTAGAAGGTCTATCAGGAGAAAAGGTTCGGCTATAAAATATTTCGCCCCTAACCTTAAAAGTTCCCAAAATTGAATCTAAAAAACTTATAAATTCTTTACGAAAAATAGAAGGATTTCCTTGTTGCACATATTGTTCTTTTTTGGCTTCAAAATCTGTTAATTTTTCCTTATCCAGAGCAAACCTATCTTTGCATTGAGCATTTAAAAGTTTACTTAATTGATTAACATAATTTGTTCTTTCAACAATATCCTCAGGACCGTTGGCCAACAACACTTTGATATGAAAAAATGAGCTAAACAATAAAGTAAATGCTGTAAACTTATTCATAAATTACCCCTTATAATAAACTTATGTTAACTCCCCAACTACTTTAAAAATCAAGTTTATCCTATCCATATTAGCTATAAATCTATATCAACGAGCCGCTTTACAGCTAGAATTAACCAGTCCGGCGCTCAACAATAAATCTTTTCTAAGTGTAGCACACCACGAACTAGTTTCAATTGCCTAAAAGCCACCATCCAGACTTTTAAGACTTAATTACCCCAAACTGCTTGAAAAGTCTAATTTTACCATTTTTCATTAGAATTCAGATAAAACATTAACAATTGAAAATAAAGCCAAATCAACCACGAGCTGGCTCTCTTACTATTATCTCAACTAATTTTTTTATCAGATTTTACCCTATAATGGAATTTACTTCACCTAAATACCCCTCAATAACATCTACACCTTTAAGATCAATGCTATCAACCAAAATTAGCAAATTCAAAGATCTTCCATAATTCAATGCCATAGCATCTAAATCTTCATATTTCTTGGAATTTTCAAATGCCTATAATGATTGAGTGTATTAGAAAAGAAAGAGCTTGCTTTTATTTGCTATTCTTGCTTATTCTTTACTAACAAAAATTATGAGGGTTTATGTATGAAGGTACTAACAATCGGCGGTGCTACTCAAGACATTTTTATTTGTTGCCAACAAAAAGACACCCAAGAATTAACAATTAAGCACAAAGGTGAAGAGTGCTTAATTTTTCGCTGTGGCGATAAAATAAAAGTATCTGAATTAAAATATTTTACAGGAGGAGGCTCTACTAACTCTGCAGTATCCTTCAAAAAGCTAGGATTTGATGTTGAATGCTTTTGTAAAATAGGTGATGATGAAGCAGGAATGCACGTTATCAAAAAGTTAAAAGAAGAAAGCGTAGAAACCCAAAAAATTATAATAACCAATGACAAACGTAGTGGAACTTCTTTTATTATAAGTTCAGAAAGCGGAGAACAAACAGTTTTTACTTACCGTGGAACTAATGGCGAATTAAAAGAAGAAGATTTACCTATTGAAAACCTTAATGTTTATGATCAACTTTATATAACATCTTTAAGTAATAATTCAGCAAAACTACTTCCTCTAATAGTAAAAAAAGCAAAAGAATTCAATATAAATATTGCAATCAATCCTGGCTCAGGACAATTAAAAAGAAATATAGAATCACTCAAAGAAGCCCTTCCCTTCATTAATACATTTATTCTTAATAAATACGAAGCTCAAACCCTAATGAGTTCGCTAACAAATGAAAATGAATTTGAAATAAAAGAATTTGTTAAACTAATATTGAAACTAGGGCCTACTATAGTAGCAGTAACTGATGGTTCTAATGGTGTTTGGGTAGCAAAGGAAAAAACCTTACTTTTTCATCCAGCCATGAATATAAAAGTTGTCGGCTGCCTGGGAGCAGGTGACGCATTTGGATCATGTTTTGTTGGCGTTTTAGCTAAAACAGGACACCTTGAAAATGCTCTCCGTTGTGGAATAATAAATAGCGCGTCAGTGATTAGCCAAATTGGAACAAAAAATGGCTTGCTACCATATGATAAACTAGAAATCGAATTAAAGTCGCTAGATAAAAATTTACTTCAAATAACAACACTATAATTGCTAGATCTTAACTTATGGCAAATAAAAAAATTGATGAAAAAAAAGTTTATCTGGAAATTCACAACACATACATACTGTTAGTATTGTTAACTCAACAAAAAAAAGAATTTGCTTTAGATGCAACTACAACACAAATAGTACCTTTGAATAATCTAGAGTTTGACGAGGGTGTCGTTAATAATCCAACAACAATATCTCGATTTATTAAAAATTATATAGAATCTCATAATCTAAAGAAGCCAGAAGGAGTTGTTTGCTTAAGAAATGCAGATAAAACGAAAGAGAATCAACAAAAGTTTATGACTCTACAAATTGCCTTGTTAGTAGCAAAAGCAGGCATAAAAATCTCTGAAATAGTCCATGGGCCAATTATGCCTTGGAATAATACAAGTATGCTGCATGGCAAAATACCGAAAAAAGAACTTTCTCAAAAATTTAATCTTTTCAAAATACTTACCCCTCCTAGCTACACAAACCCCCAGCGCTGGATCATAGCATCTGCGCTAAGCATAATATTCTGTAGCATTTTAATGATTAAACAATACAACAATAAAAGAAACGAACTAAACGTTCTTGAACTTACACATAATAACCTAACCAAAGAAAAAGACTTATTATCTCAAAAGACCCAAAAGGCAACTCCCCTGCCTGAAGATCAACTAAAAGAAGAAATTACCGTTAATCCTGACGAAGACTGCTCATATGGCGAATTACTCAGAATTCTGACAAAAAGTCTCCCAGAAACAGCATGGTTTAAATCTTTAAAAAAGGATTCTTTAGGAAATTTAGAAATAGCTGGAAACACTTTAAGTGACAAAGAGGTATCTAAGCTTTTAAAAAATCTAGAAAAGACACAATTCTTCGAGAACTTAACTCTGGGTGGGCTTGAGCTTATTAAGGAAAAAAGCTCAAAAGTTTATTCTTTCAAAATTTTAGGGAAACTTAGTTAGAATAAAGCTATTCCATTTGCCCAAAAGGCTTTTTTTTGATAATTTTAACAAGACACCGCGGAATTCTCCACCTATAATCTATCTGATTTAGATGGAGATAGATAGCGGTCAGACCATAGGTCTGAAAAATAAGCTTTATCTAAAATGATTATTTAGATAAGATATTATGAGAAGCAAAGTTAGTATGCAAAAATCAAGATACAAATTTTGTTATAAGAAAGTTTGATAATTGTAAATAGGGCAGGAACTGCCCGAATTCAAGCCTGTGGATCATGCTCTGGCGGGGATTGTTGCACTTGCTAACAGTTTAGCTATCATGGGGCGAAGCAGGAAGCCGCCACTAAGGAATCA
>JAGMEA010000005.1 GCA_023128415.1 Candidatus Babeliales bacterium | reverse complement strand
TCAAGCTTAGTGGTCGGTAGTTCACCTATCCTAATCGGTTTTCTGGGACCAGGGTCGGGACAACCCTCCCCTTCAAACATTGTTAGGTGATTGTAATCAGTTCGTTATTTAAACGGGTATGTCCCCAATTAAACGCCCGGCAAGGAATGCAGTATATGCTTAAAAAGCACGATAAAACAAATATTTCGTCAACTTTCAGTTTAGATTTAGATGACGCAATAAAACTTAGTCCTGAACAAAAGGCAGAGTTAGATTCACTCTATGATGGTCTAGAAAACAAATTCCAAGTAGGCAAAATTATTATCGGTAAAATCATCGCTGTAGATGGTAACAATGTTTTAGTCGATATTGACTATAAATCTAACGGTTTAATTCCAGGCCATGAATTTACAGACGTAGAGTTGAAACGGTTTAGAGAAGATAATACCATTGATGTTGTTATAGATCGTTTAGAAGACGAAGATGGAAACGTTGTTTTATCTTACCAAAAAGCTAAATCCCTCAAAGCTTGGGAAAAAATTGCCGATATTGCTAAAACAGATGATCCTGTAAGAGGTATTGTTTTACATAAGGTCAAAGGTGGTCTTAGCGTTGATATCGGAATCCCAGCATTCTTACCAGGCTCTCAAGTAGACACTCAACGTGTTACAGATTTTGATCAATTCGTTGGTAAGGAAGTTATCTGCAAAATCCTTAAGATAAATAAAAAACGTGGAAACGTTATTATATCCAGAAGAAAATATTTAGAAGAACAACGTTCAGAAGAAAGAAAAATTGCTCTTGAAACTATTCAAGAAGGACAAGTTGTTCAGGGTATTGTTAAAAACATTACCAACTATGGTGTTTTCGTTGATATTGGAGGAATTGACGGTTTACTTCACATCACAGACATGTCTTGGGGAAGAATTGCACACCCTAGCGAGCTTGTCAGAATTGGAGACACTATCTCTGTCAAAATCCTTTCTTTCGACAAGGAAAGAGAAAAAATTTCTCTTGGCATGAAGCAATTAACTGAAAATCCTTGGGATACTATTGAAGATAAGTACACTGTAGACAGCAAAGTTAGCGGTAGAGTTTCTAGTATTACTGACTATGGATTATTCGTTGAAGTAGAAAAAGGTATAGAGGGACTTGTTCATATTTCCGAAATATCTTGGACAGATAGAATCACTAACTTATCCAAACATTTTAAAACAGGCGATAAAGTAGAAGCTATAATTGTTGCCTTGGATAAAGAAAATAGAAGAATGTCTCTAAGTGTTAAACAAATTAAGGGCGATCCTTGGAGAGACATTGAAAAGAAATTCAAGGTTGATGAAAAGATTTCTGGCCGAATAAGCAACATAACCGATTTTGGTATTTTTGTTCAACTGGATGAAGGTATTGATGGGCTTGTTCACGTATCCGATCTTTCTTGGACTGATCATATAAGTCACCCAGGGGAACGCTTCAAAAAAGGTGACGTTGTTGAAGCTATCATTCTTGGAATAGACGCAGAAAATAGAAAGATTTCTCTTGGAATCAAACAAATTCAAGGAAATCCTTGGGAAGAAATAGAAAAAGAATATCCTGTTGGAAAAATTGTTGAAGGTACCGTTTCTAAAATAACTAATTTTGGAGCTTTCATTAAATTACCATCAGGTATTGAAGGTTTGGTTCATGTATCAGAACTAGCTAACAAGGGTGTTAAAAAAGTTGAAGATGTTTTAACTGTTGGCCAAAAAACCCAATTTAAGGTAATTAAGGTCAACAAAGAAGAACAAAAACTTGGATTAAGCTTGAAGGCTTTAGAAGACAAAGTTCAAACAGAAGCACCTAAAAAGGCTAAAAGTTCGGCTAATAAACCAAAATCCATGCCTAAGTCTGGTTTAAATAATACTTTGAAGCAGGCATTAGACGATATGAAAGAAAAATTAGCTGAAGAACAAAAAGACGACGATAAAAAAGAATAATATTATGGAAAAAACATTAGCAATAATTAAACCTGATGCAGTTCAAAATAAAAACATAGGTAAAATTGTCGATAGAATAGAAGAAGAAGGCTTTGAAATACTTGGATTAAAGATGCTAAATCTTCAAGTCGAACAAGTTGAAGAGTTTTATGCTGTCCACAAAGAAAAACCTTTTTTTGGTGAAGCAACACAATTTATGGCTTCTGGTCCAATTATAGTTATCGCTCTTCAAAAAGAAAATGCTGTAAAGGTATGGCGAAACTTAATGGGAGCTACAAATCCAGAACAAGCAGATGAAGGAACTTTGAGGAAACTTTATGGTACCTCCATTGGTAATAATGCTGTTCATGGATCTGATTCTTTAGAAAACGCTGAAAAAGAAGTTGCTTTCTTTTTTCCAGAACTTAATTAAATAACTAAATTGCGGGTAATTAATTTTACCCGCAATTTTTTTTCAAATTTTCCCATACACTCTCAAATCATCAATATTTTTCAATAAAACTCTTGACCAAGTAACACATATAAATGTGATTATTTTTAACTAGTAATAGTTAAATTTTATTGGGCAGATATATTGATGAAGATCAGAATAATTTTTTGTCTTTTTTTGTTTTCATTCATAACAAAAACTCAATGCGTAATCATATTGGTACATGGAACATTTGCAGCCGATGAAGGTTGGTGTCGACCTGGTGGACAATTTTATGATGAACTTGAACGACAAGCCAATAAAATTAACCAATCCCTAGTTCCTTTTACCTGGACCGGTGGATTAAGTCATGAAAACCGACTCCAAGGAGCTGAAGCATTAGTTAAAGTTATACAAAGTTATCCCAAAGAAGAAAAAAAAATATTAATTGGTCATAGTCATGGAGGCAATGTAATTGCTATAGCAAGTCAGTTATTAAACCCTACAAAAGGATCTTCCGAACTAAATAAAATTAAAATACCACTTGGTAACAATGAAGAAGAGTTTCCAGAATACATAATTGATCGTGCTATTTTCTTGGCAACACCCATTGATATGGAAGACTATAAACCTAATATGTCGATCATAAAATACCTATACAATTTCTATTCTAGGGGAGATAGCATACAACAAGTATTTGGTTTCTATCAACGACTTATTCACGATGTTAAACGCTCAATAAATTTTAGAATAACAATGGACAGCAGTGGTGGATTTTTTAATGAAGACCCAACTCACAGTGAAATTCATAGATGGATTGTAGCAAAATCACTACTAGATATTCCCAAAAAACTTTATTTACAAAACATCCATGGTTTCGAAAAATTTGATTTTCATCAAAATGGAAAAATTCATTTTGATGAAAATGGAATTCCTAACTACAAACCAGATAAAAAAAGCGCAAAAGAAAGAGAAGAAAAGGAAGCTTTACGCGCAAATAATTTTATAAAAACAATCAAAGATACAGCCTCTGGTGAAATTAAACCTGAAAAAATAACAAAAGCACTAGAAAATATTATATCTCCAGAAATTATAATTCCAGCCTTTTCCTTTTATCGTTAAGAAATTTTAGGACGTGGTTTACTTTTAATCCAAGAATCAAGTTCAGTTAGATAACTTATTAAGTCTTTAAGTTGAGACAATCGTATTGAATTTGGACCATCACTCATGGCTTTTTCAGGTTCTTCATGAACTTCCATAAAAAGTCCTGCTATACCTGTCGATACTGCTGCCGTCGCTAAATCAGGAACCAAGGTTCTATCTCCATCTGTTGAAGATCCTTTTGGTCTCTGAACAGAATGGGTAGCATCAAAAACTATTGGATAACCAAATTTCTTCATTTTAGGAAAATTTCTATAATCCACAATTAAGTCACCATATCCAAATGTAACACCTCTTTCACAAAGCCAAATATTTTTATTTCCTGTAGACCTAACCTTATCTGCAGCCTTTTGAAATGCTTCAGGTGCAATAAATTGACCCTTTTTAACATTAATTATTTTTCCTGTATTTCCAGCAGCAACCAATAAGTCTGTTTGCCTACATAAAAACGCCGGAATTTGTATCACATCCGCAATACTTGAAACTTCTTCAGCTTGATAAGGCAAATGAATATCTGTACAAATTGGAATATCAAATTGTTCTTTTACTTTTTGCAAAATATTAAGGCCTTTTTTCAAACCCATTCCCCTAAATCCACCTAACGAGGTTCTATTTGCCTTATCAAAAGAGCTTTTGAAAACTAAAGTAAAATTAAGTTCATCGGAAAGTTTTTTTAAAAATTCAGCAACTTTTAGAGAATGTGCTTCGCTTTCAATTACACAAGGACCAAGAATGAAAAATAATGGTTTATTGTTATCCGTACTATTCAGATTTTTCATCATCTGATCCAGCTTCATCAATCATCCCCCTACTCTTGGCTAATTCATCCAAAATACCGTTAACAAATTTATAAGCATCTTTTTCTGCAAAATCTTTAGACAATTCTATTGCTTCATTAATTACAACGCTTACTATGGCATCTGGTTGATTTAATTCCCAAACAGCCATTCGTAAAATTAATCTTGTACATAAACCAAGACGCTTCAGTTCCCAATTTTTTAAAAGAGGAACTATTTCTCTGTCCAACTCTTTACGATTTTCGATAACTCCCTTAGCTATTCTTATAGCAAGAGAATCATCAGACAGTTCTAAGTTAAATCCACGTCTAAAAGTATCCACCACAGCCTCTAGAGAAATATCATAATCAAACTGTTCCATCGCATAAAGAAAATGAAAGGCTAATGATCTTAGATCCCTCATAGAAGTAGCTTCTAATTTTTCTAAAAAGCTCTCTTCTAAAAATGCCATAATATTTTTATTTTTTTTGCTCACAAAATCCCTTATTATGCTCGTTCGACATATTCTCCTGACCTTGTGTCAACTTTAATTTTTTCACCTTCATTTAAGAAAAGCGGAACATGAACAACTAGTCCTGTTTCTAAAGTTGCAGGCTTACTTGTCCCTCCTTGTGCCGTATCACCACGAACACCTGGAACCGTTTCTTTAATCTCTAAAATCATAAATGTTGGGGGTTCTACTGATATTGGCTTACCATCAAAAAACACAACGTTATAAACTTCATTTTCTTTAAGATAAGTTTTGACAGACTCTATCTGGTCTTCACCAAAATCAAATTGCTCATAATCTTGTTGATCCATAAAATGATAAATTCCAGACTCAGTGTATAAAAATTGCATCTTTTTGTATTCTATATCTGGAGTAGCAAGCTTTTCTTCAGACCTAAAGGTTTGTTCTAAAATTCTACCAGTTTTGAGATTTTTTAGTTTTGTACGAACATAAGCCCCACCTTTTCCAGGTTTAACATGATGAAATTCTATAACTAACCATGGCTCATTATTCCAAAGAATTTTTGTACTTCCGCGTTTAAAATCCGTAGGTGAAATCACAAATACCTCTATAATTTAGAATTTTAGATAGTTTTAGATACTATAATAGTAGAAAATTAGAATAAAAAAGCAATAAAAAAAGCGCCTGTTAAAGGGCGCTTCTTAATTTTTAGATAAACAAAACTCTATTTTAATTCTCTTCTAAGTTTTTTATTTTCTCTTTCAAGATCCTCAATTCTATTTTTTAATTTTTTAATTTCTCTTCTATGAGATTTTTCCATGCTTTTAATTTCATCTTCATACCTATTCGCAACGCGATCACAAGAGCCTCCCCCTCTAACAGCACGTTCTCTTGGACTAAGAGCCCCACGTCTAACATCGGTTATCACATCTCCAAGAACATGGGCTCCCAAATAATCTCCAAAGCGACCAGCAGACAAGCCTGTAATTCCCAAAGCCACTATCATAGCAAAACTTAATAATGTTTTATTCATTTCCCCTTCCTTTTCCATCTAAAATCTAACTGCAAGTGCACAGCCGAAACTCTTCTTAATTTTATCAGTGACAGCTTCCGCTTTTATCAATAAAATTAAGAAACTCATAACCTCATATATTAGAATGGCAAAATATAATACAAATAGTCAATATTTTAGGCATTAGCCTTCGCTACAAAACAAATCACGAATAAGGAATTTATGGAAAATCATATATTCGGGTTAATAAAAGAAGAAAAAAATCGTCAAGAATCAACTATAAATCTTATTGCCTCAGAAAACTACGCGAGCAAAGCCGTATTAGAGGCTACTGGATCAGTCTTAACCAATAAATATGCAGAAGGATATCCGGGAAAACGTTATTATTCAGGGTGTGAAACAATCGATAAAATAGAAGATTATGCTAAAGATCTGGGCAAAAAGCTTTTTGAAGCCGACCATGTCAACGTACAACCGCATTCAGGATCCCAAGCTAATATGGCTGTTTACTTGAGCATATTGAAGCCGGGAGACACAGTATTAGGCATGGGACTTGGTTCTGGAGGACACCTTACCCATGGACATAAAATAAATTTCTCGGGGAAAATCTTTAACTTTGTCCCTTATAATGTTAACCCAGAGAACGAGCTAATCGATTATAACGAAATAGAAATTTTAACTAATCAACACCAACCAAAACTCATTGTTGCTGGGGCTTCAGCCTATTCTAGAATTATAGACTTTGCTGCAATATCTAAAATAGCTAAAGATAACAATGCCTTATTAATGACAGATATCGCACATATCGCAGGATTAGTTATTGCTGGACTTCACCCTAGTCCCGTTTCTGTGGCCGACTTTGTAACAAGCACCACTCACAAAACACTTAGAGGCCCTAGGGGAGGATTAATATTATCTACTGCCGAATATGGTCAAAAGCTTGATCGCTCTGTAATGCCTGGTTCCCAAGGAGGACCGTTAATGCACAGTATCGCAGCAAAAGCGGTAGCTTTTGAAGAAGCACAAACTCCAGCATTTAAGGAATATCAAAAACAGGTTGTTTTAAATTCAAAAGCAATGTGTACAGAATTTAAAAATCTAGGGTATCATATTGTCTCTAATGGAACAGACAACCATGTATTCTTAATTAATCTCAAAAAGACATGTAATTCTTCTAACAACGAATTATCTGGCCAAGAAATAACTGGTGATATAGTTGAAAGAGCCCTAGAAAAAGCTGGCATCACTCTTAACCGCAACTCTGTACCTTTCGACACAGAAAGCCCACTAATTACTAGTGGTATAAGAATAGGAACACCAGCTATAACAACCCGAGGATTTAAAGAAAATGAAGTTAAGCAGATTGCACACTGGGTACATGAGGTAATAAAAAAACGTAATGACGAAATGTTTTTACAAAACTTAAAAGAAGAAATAAACATTTTCTGTAAAAATTTTCCTATTTATTAAAACTACGCGCATAAAATCCAAATTTTACAATAATACTCAAAGATTGTAGCATTAACATTGGGTTTTAAACATAAAAGTAGATATGAGCACACTAAAAAGAATATTAAGTTATACAAAACTTTATTGGAAACGATTAACTATATCTGGCACTGCTGCAATTTTTTATGGAATATTTTCAGCAGCTCCTACTTATTTAGTACAACATATAATTGACAACGTCTTTGTAGCAAGGCACGTTCACTTATTAATGCCATTCATAGTATTGTTTATTTCGTTGTTTATCTTAAAAGGTATTTTCATGTACTTATCCAACTATTATATGCATTGGGTTGGTACACATGTCGTAAATGATATACGTTACGATTTATTCAAAAAAATAATTTATTTCCCTACATCCTTTTATCAAAATAAAACAACCGGACAACTAATTTCATACTTTTTAAATGATATTGGTGCTATCCAAAATGCAACATCCACCGCTATCAGAAACGGTATTAGAACTTTTTTTGAAGCCTCTTTCTTATTGCTAGTTGCTTGCAAACAAAATCTTCAGGTAGCAATTTTACTTATAACCGTTGGTCCTATCGTAGGAATAACCATCCAAAAGATGGGTAAAAAAATGCGTTCTACTGCGAAAACAAGTCAACAAGCGATGGGAAACATAAGCTCTGTTTTACAAGAAATGTTTATAGGTCTTCGAGAAATAAAATCTTTTAATACAGAACAAACTGAAGTAAATAGATTATCCGAATCACTTAAAAAGTTTTTTGGCTCAACAATGAAAAATGTAAGAGCGATTTCAATAACCCCAGCCCTTATAGAAATAATAGCAATGAGTGGATGCGGAATAATATTTTATATAGCTGCAAAACAAGTATTAAATGGCAGTATCACAGCCGGACAATTGGCATCATTCGCAACCGCAACTTTATTGGCATATCAGCCTATTAAAAGAATTGTTAATGTTTATGCAGAAGTCCAAACGGGAATCGCCGCGGCAGGAAGAGTTTTTGAGATAATGGATCTCAATTATCATGCCAATCAAAACAGAGAGATAATTTTGGACAAGTTTAATAACTTGATAGAGTTTAAGAATTTCTCATTTAATTATGATTCAAAATATCCTATTTTTGAAAACATGGATCTCAAAATCAAAAAGGGTGAGTCTATAGGATTAATTGGTCCTTCTGGTTGTGGAAAAAGTACTTTTTCTGATTTAATTCTAGGATTTATTCAAGGAAAATCTGAAACTCTATTTTTAGATGACAAAGACATAACTAAAATTGCATTTTCCAGCCTAAGAAAACAAGTTGGCTACGTAGGACAAAAAACGTTTTTATTTAACGATACAATCAAAGCAAATGTAAAATATGCCAACCCCGAAACATCTGATGAAGAAATGATTAACGCATGTAAAACTGCTCATGCTCATGACTTTATAAGTAATCTTCAAAATGGTTACGATACCATAGTAGGCGAGGATGGAACACTTTTATCTGGTGGACAAAAACAACGGATAACAATTGCTAGGGCATTATTAAAAAACCCAGAAATACTCATATTTGATGAAGCAACTTCAGCATTGGATCACGAATCAGAAGAAACAATTCGGAAAGCTCTAGAAGAAATATGTAAGTATAAAACAGTTATAATTATCTCCCATAGACTCTCACTTGTAGAAAAAATGGATAGAATTTTAACAATTAAAGAACATAAAATCGTTGAAATTTCTAAAGAACTCCTATCCCAAAAACCAAATTTTGCATCGGTTCACAATTTAGAATAAATATCTTCTACAGTTTTAATTTGCTTATTTAAATTAAACTTTTCCAAGCAATAGCTGTAACCAAAGGCACCCAATGACTTAGCCAATTCTTTATCTTTAAGGACTAATTCAATTTTTTTAACCCAACTTTCTAAATCATCAGAATCAATTAAAAAACCAGACTTGTTGTTAATAACAAGTTCATTAAGGGGTGGTAAATTAGAAGCAATTACAGGCTTAGCCATAAATCCAGCTTCTATAATCGGACGCGCAAAGTGTCCCTCTGTCGCAGGAAAAACAATAACATCACTTAAAGCCATAACATTAGGCACATTATTAATTGGCCCTAAAAATAAAACGTTATCTTTAATTTTTTTTAAAATTTTATAAACCTGTCTTTTGTATTTCTCTGTAGGTAAATAATATCTTATTGAATATTTTGGTTTTGAATTAAAATCAAAATAACCTGCTATTAATAGTTTGGCACTGGGCATTCTTTTTAATAAAATTTCAAAAATTTTTAGAATTAACAATGTTCCTTTTTCTTTTGATAATCCACCTAAAAAAAGAATTTTTGGCGAATCTAAGGAAACAGAATCCAAAATTGCCAGCTCAATATTTAAATTAAATCGTTCTTCTGTAACAACATTATAAACAACTTTTAGTTTAGATAATCCTTTCCATGGATCAGAATCACTTTTAGATATTGGTAAAATGAAAGTTGAATATTTTTTTACATAATATTGAACTATTTTTTTTCGAATTCCTAAATAACCTTTTGATAACGGCTCTCTTATGTGCCATATCACTGGAATTTTTAATTTTTTAGCAACCTTTCCCCATGCAATCAGCGAACTTGTATTTAAATGCACAATATCAGGTTTTATTTTTTTCAACCAATATTTTGCAGTAAAAAAAGATGTTTTTATTGTATCAAATGTAGCTCTAATTAAATGATGCGGATGATACCATTTATACCACCAAATCTTGGTATGGGAAAAGTCACTAAGATTAATTGGTCCAAAAACTTCTATGCCTTTTTGTTTATATAAATCAACAACTTCAGAATCTTTTAGAAATAAAACAATTGGATGGTATAAACTTTTATCAAGCCCCTCGATCAAATAGAGAAGGCTCAGCGGCGCTCCCCCTAGGCCCTGTCCATGATGTATATAAAGAATCTTCTTCATCAGATATCTCGATTCTATTTTCTTCTAACCATTCCTTTAGAACTAATAAAGCCCAAATCTTTAAATAGTTCCTAGGATCTTTATAAAACTTATTCGTTAATTTTATCATATACTCTTTATTGAACCAGGAAACATTTATTAAATCGTTTAATTTTGTAGAAAAATTATCTTTTAGCCAAAATCCTATGGGCATCTCAAAGCCCTTTTTAGGCAAAGACAATAACTCTTTAGGCAACAAGTCATCAAAAGCCCCTGTTAACAATGGCTTATTGCTTTTTTGACCAGCATTAACCTTATAGCTACTTGGAACATTTAACATAAGCTCAATAAGATTTTTATCTAAAAACGGAACCCTAACCTCTAGCGTATGGGCCATAGAAGTTACATCGGCATCTCGCAACAAAGTCCCCGTTGTATACCATGCTAATTCTAATTTAGAAAAAGCATTCAAAATATCTTCTTCATTTTCAAAGGCATGCTTATAGTTTGAAACAAAATCAAATTCTGGAAGAGACATATTTGTAAGTTCTTCTAAATCATTATTAGAAAAAAGAATTCTATTTTTAAAATAAAAATTACAGCCATCAGCAGGCCAATGTTTTAAAAAGTTTAATTTATTTTTCCAAGCAAAAGCCTTAAAATTATCGCTTCGTTTATAAATCTCAGCTAAAACAAAAACCAATTTATTTAGAACTTTTTTACTTTTAATTCGGTACATCCGAGCAAGATCTTGAAAATATCTATACCCTAAAAACAACTCATCTCCGCCTAATCCAGATAAAGCAACTGTAACCTTATTGGCTGCAGCCTGTGATACTAAAAAAGAATTAATACCATCCCCACTTGGTTGATCTATATGTGAAATAAATTTTTTGAAATTGGATTTAAAATCATTACCTTCAATTACAAGTTCGTGATGATTGCTAGCAAACTTTTGCGCTGCAAGCTTTGCGTAATTAAGCTCATTTATATAATCACCCTCTTTTCCAAAACCAACGCTAAAAGTTTCAACTGGCTTATCAGACAAAGAGGACATAAGACCAACGATAGTTGCCGAATCCAATCCTCCGCTTAAAAATGCTCCTACTGAAACGTCAGCCCTCATTCTAAGTTTTACGGACTCATATAAAGTTTCTCTAACCCTAGCTTGGATTTCTTCAACACCTTGCCATCTCTGATCAGTTTTTAAGTTAAAAACACTCCAATAAGAAGATGTTTTGATATTACCATTTTCATATTCTAGATAATGACCAGGCATTAACGAATAAATATCTTTGATAATAGTATTTGGTGGATTAATACTATAAAACAACAAATAATTTTTAAGGGCCTGTTTATTAACAATTCTAGAAATGAAAGAAGTTTTAAGAAAGGATTTTATTTCTGAAGCAAAAGCGAAACACTGTTTTCCTTCAATATTACCATTAAACCAATAAAACGGTTTAATTCCTAAATGGTCTCTTGCCGCAAATAGTTTTTGTTTCTTTAAATCCCAAATCGCAAAAGAAAACATTCCCCTTAATTTATCTAAGCAGTCTTTTCCCCAAACTATATAACTATAAAGAAGGACTTCTGTGTCATTGTTCCCTGAAACGTTAGCTCCATGCTGTCGTAATTCCGAAGCAAGCTCTATATAATTATAAATCTCTCCATTAAAAACAATTACATATCGCCCACAAAGGCTGGGCATCGGCTGAGCTGCAGCTGGACTTAGATCAATTATTGATAAACGCTGATGTCCAAAAAAGCATCGAGAGTCTTCAAAAAATTTTGGTTCATTATTCCCCCGATGCTTCAATGCATCGGTCATTTTTATAACCTCGGATCTCAAGACTTTCTTATTATCAACAGATTCGTCAGAAATTATTCCAGAGATACCGCACATTAGCTGCCTTTATAAAAATATTCTTCTGTTTTTCTTAGTTGAAGCTGTTAAATTTTGAGGCTGATATTCTGATTTTGAGTTCCTTCCAATGCAAAAATATTCAATCCCATTGGTTGTTAAAAGTAAACTATCTAAACAATTACGTGCATCGAAAACTATTCTTTCTTTTAGTAACAACCAAGTTTCTATACCAAGCTTCTTAAACTCTTTCCATTCTGTTAAAACAATAGCAAAGTCAGAATTTTTTAGTGCTTCATTTGCAGATACAGCAAATTCAATTCTATCCCCAAATACTTTTTTAACATTCTCCGAAGCTGCTGGATCGTAAGCAATAATAGAAACCCCGCAATCTAACATTTGAGAAATTACATCTATAGAAGGAGCGTACCTAATGTCATCAGTTTCAGGTTTATAAGATAAGCCTAAAATAGCAACTTTCTTAGAATTTAATTTTTCATTAAAATATTTTTTTATTTTATCTATGAACCATTTGCGCTGAAAATCATTCACTCTATCTACAGACTGAACTATGTTCATATCTAATGAATTAGCTCTTCCTATACTAATCAAAGCCTTAACATCTTTGGGAAAACAGCTCCCCCCGTATCCAATGCCAGCATTAAGAAACTTTGAGCCTATTCTATTATCATAGCCCATACCTTTTTTTATTTGCATAATATCTGCACCAACTTCTTCAGATAATTGGGCTAATTCATTCATAAGACTAATTCGGGTTGCTAACATAGCATTAGAAGCATATTTTGTAAGCTCGGCAGATTCGCAATTCATTACAATAAATTGATCATCTATTGTTAGAAATGGTTTATAAAGATTATATAAAAAATCCTCTGATTTTTTAGAAGAAACCCCAACAACTATACGATCCGGATATAAACTATCATTAATAGCATCACCTTCTTTTAAAAATTCAGGATTAGATGCCACATCAAAAGTAATTTTTGTATTTCTAACTTTTAATTCTTTCTCAATTAGTTGACGAACTTCCTTTGTTGTGCCAACAGGAACAGTTGATTTGTTTACAAATAAAATGTAGTTATTAAGACATTTACCAACTTCTTTAGCAACACTTCTAACATAAGAAAGGTCTACAGAACCATCGGCCAAAGAGGGAGTCCCAACACAAGAAAAAATAATTTCAGGATTTTCAGATAAAGCCTTATCAATATTATCTACAAAGGTAAGCAAACCAGAATTAACACCCTCTTCAACTAGTTCTGGCAATCCAGGTTCATAAAAATGTGGTTTCCCTAAAGATAAAAGTTTTAGCTTAGCCTTGTTGTTTTCAACAACTACTACTTTATTGCCCTTTTTTGCAAAACATGCTGCGGTAACTAAACCAACATATCCTGCACCTACAATTGCAATCCTTTTCATAAGGCTCCCTTTTTAATTTCTTTATTTTCAAGGCTATCACATTAATTTAAATGCCTCAACGGAACTGCCAAAAGATTAAATTCTTTTGAAAATTGATCAACCTTGTCTAAATCTATTAATAAATTATGGTTAATTATATATAACCTATATTTAAAATCCTTAAATAAATTAGATATATGAGAAAATACTTTTTTGTCTGGATCTCTAGAACTGTTATATTCAAAAATAATAAATGGTTTCAATTTTTGAATAGTTTCAAGACCCCCCAATAAAACACCAATCTCTCCACCCTCAACATCAATTTTTAAAAGATCTAACCGCTCTAATCTCTCTTTTTTAGAAAACTCATCTAGAGTTATTGTTTTAACCTCAAATTTTGGACCGTCAATAGGTGTAGTTTCTGTTTTAACCAAAGTCGAGGTTCCTTGATTGCTATCTTTACCATCAAAACCAAATAAAGTTGCAACACCAGAATTATTTGCTAATCCTAATTTAATTGGAATTATATAATCCATACCATTTAAACTGATGTTTTCTATTAACCGTTCTATAATCTGTGGATGAGGTTCAAAACAATAAACTTTTCCAGATCGGCCAACCTGCTGTCCCATTACTAAAGAATGTGCGCCAATATTAGCCCCAACATCTATTGCAACTCCACCAGGTTTTAGAACAAAATTTATTAATCTGGAAATCATTGGTTCATAGATACCATAAAAAAAAATATACCATTCTAAATATGAAGACGTATTAAGACGCATCAAAAGACGATTATTCAATAACACTGCAGCATCGATATAATTCGATTTACGCTTTTCTGGATTATAAATTTTCCTTAAAATCCAATCCAATTTATACAATTTTCTTTTTCTTGTAATAGAAGCTATTTTTAAAATCAAACGATTCTTAAAATACATCAAATTCCTTTTATCTCTCTCCAGAAACTATAAGTTTCTCTAGCAATTGCTTCATGTGAAAACATCTTTTGCACTCTCTTATAAGCTAAATCTATTAACGACTTCTTTAAAAAAGTATCTTTTAAAAGAAGCTGTAAAGCTTTATATAAATCTTCCGTGCTTTTTTGCGTAAAAACTAAACCTGCATCAGCAATAACATTTGGTATTTCTCCAGCATCTGACCCGATAACAACAACTTTTGTCGCCATTGCTTCAATCAAGACATGACCAAATTGTTCCTTCCACTCATTGGTATCATAAGAAGGCAAAACCAACATATCTGCTGATTGCAAAACATCGCGAACCTTTTCATGAGTAGCTGATATTACAAAATCCACTTTATCTGATAATGCCATTTTTTTAATATAGCCTCTAAGAGACGACTCTTCAGCTCCACCGCCTACATACAATAATCTAATATTAGAAAAATCCTTAACTAACTTCGAAAAAGCATCAGCCAATAAATAAATACCCTTTTCCGTAACAAATCTACCAATAAATGAAATGACAATTTCCTTATTTTTCTTTTCTGATGGTTTGAAAAACTCTAAATCCACGCCCAACTGAGGTAAAACCTTAATAGGCTTCAAAAAGCTTTTGTCCTTCAAAATCTCTTTAGCATCGTGGTTGCCAACAAAAGCACCATGCGAAAACTTTAAATTAAATTTCTCAATCCAAGACCACAACAATCTATATTTTAGAGAACGTTTTTCTTTCCAGTTAATCCATGTAAAAAATGCCAAATGTGCCTTGGGACAAAATATTTTAGATAAAATAATACTTTGAAAATAACTTAGCGCGTTATCACCCTGCTCAACATGAATCAAATCGGGCCTAAAACTTCTCATTATTTTTACAAAAGACTTAAAAGAATATCTGTATAAAACTTCATTGCCAGCTCTGAACGACTTCAGTGGCAGGAAAGAACAATTAGAAAAGCCACTGTTCTCTATTGTTTTAGAATCATGTGTAAATAATACATCTGGCCAAACATCGGGAAAAACAACTTTTATACTACATTCTGGATATAACTCTGCTAATTTTACCCACTTTACTCGATTAATAGCAGCACAATATGTATGACTAATTATTAGAATCTTCATAAGAATCTTTATTAAATTTTAAATTTGTTTCTTCTAAATTATACAAACCAAAATAATCCTTCAGCTCAGGGTAAACTTTGGATAAACCCTCTCTAAAAGTTGAATAAATTTTTTCATAGGAAAAATTATTTCTTATAAAATTATGAGAAAAAATAGAAAACTCTTCAGCTAATTTATTATCTCGAAGAAGATTGTATGCCTTATTGAACATTTGTTCATCGTCATCTATTGGAACTAACCAGCCGCTTTTACCATTAACAATATAATCCCTAGTCCCTCCACAGTCGGTAGCTATAATTGGAACCCCATAAGACATTGCTTCTAAACCAATAATCCCTAAGCCTTCCTGATATGAAGTAATTAGCATCAATGATGAGCGCTTATACAAATCATCTAACTTTTCATTAGAAATTAATCCTGTAAAAATAATATTTTTAGGGGTTTTTCCGCCTAAAAATCTTTTTATTCTATCATCGCTTGGCTTGGGGCCAACAATATAAAGGTTAATATTATCCTTAGATTCAGAAAGTTTATTAAAAACTCTAATTAGCATTCCTAAATTCTTTCTAGGATCATCAAACCTACCAACCGCTATAATATTTTCTTCTCTGCTTTTTAGATTAGTTAGGGCAAAATTAGCCTTCATTTCCATCGGATATCCACACTGAGAAAGCGATGGCGCAACAACCCCTAACTCTTCTTGAAAACTTTTTTTTGCATAGCTACTTAGAGCCCAAGTTAAATTAGCCCTCCTTAAAATTATTTTTTCTATTTTACGAACAAAAACAGCTCCCAATCGATCTAATAAAAACCTTAAATAAGATAGTTCTTGAATTCTATTTTTCTTATCTTCTTCATAAGTAGTTGCAACCCACATTACAAATTTTTTATTTAAGAAAACTAGAGGGTGTGCTGGGATAGCTGTACCGGATGTAACAAAAAAATAATCAAACTCTGACAAGCATTTCTTCCAATCTTTGGCAGTAAAACTATAATGCCCAGGTTCCCAGAATGAAAATCTAGCACCAATTTCTACGCAGTTCATTCCAAAATAATCTTTAAATCTACTTTTTGAAGTAAATTTAAAACCTTTTAAATAAGCAGAAATCTCTTTATCAAAGCTCAAAAAAAAGACTGTAGGTTCAAAATATTTTGAACAAAAATCATATACAACCTTTAAAGAAGATAAGATACCTCCATAGTTATAGGGATGAAGAGTAAGTATTGCAATTTTGGGTTTTTTAATTATTTCTTTCATGAAATATTTCGTCCATAAGTCCTTTAAGCCAAGGCTCTAGTTGATATTTTTCTACTTCTTTTTTTGAGTTTTCAATAATTGTTTTTCTAACAACATCATTTTCTAAATAAAAATTGATTTTATTTACCAGTTCCCCTAGTGTTGAAAAACACTCTACGGATTCACCTTCCTTAAATAATTCTTCTGACTGCTCTTTTGTTCTTTGTGTTAATAAAAAAGCACCACTTGCAGGAACTTCAAGCGTTCGCATGTTATGCGCATCTATATTTTGTTTTCTCACAAAGTTTAAAACAATTTTAGAAGAACGAAACGCCTTTATCATCTTATTAAAATAAATGGCCCTTCCTCTTAAACGTCCTCTTAAAATAGAGTTTTTCGTTAAATTTTCTTCCCACAAATTGCCCCAAATAACCAAATCCAAATCTGGCATCAACTCACATAACTCAGTTAGCCATTTTTCTCGATCAGACTCCCAAGTTCCTATAAAACAAACATCTGATTCATAGTCCTCTTGTTCCTCTTCTACAATCGGCAAGTTAACTGGAAACAAATTTTTGTCATAGGCAAAAGGAAAGTATATAGATCTCTTACATCCTGAAGAATCTAATATCTGCATTAACTTTCGAGACCAAATTAAAAAACAATCGTACAATGGCAGTGATTTTAGCACATTGGAATTAGAGTTTCCGTTCCAAAAAACAAACGGATTATCTGGATAAAAATTAATCAAATAACTTTTTTTATAATATTTTATCCATTTTAGGGTTTTTGCATAGATATTATTTGCTTTTATAAAAAATATTAAATCCGGATTCAGTCCTTTTACAGTATTTTTCAAAGAAATATTAACAAATAAATCCTCAAAAACTCTTAATCGTCCAATTTGCTTGCTGCCAAAGTAGCACGGTTTAATATTAAAAGTTTTTGTTTCATAACCTAATTTTTTCAAAATATTTACAAAAGAATTTGAGTAAAAATATACGTCCTTTGTATTACAAAATTCCCCTACTAGAAGTATTTTTTTCATCAAATCTCTAATAATCTAAAAACTTAGAAGCTAAGATCGCTTTGCTTTTTAACAAATATGGAATTCCATTGATTATGGGATACAGATAACCATCATCAGGACAAAACAAACTCCCTTTTTGAACAAATAATCTCCTTTTACTTATAGGAGAAACAAAATACGGAACTAAGGACTTAACACTATGACCAGAAATGTTATTTTTTTCTACAATTATTAAGGTTGAGGGATTCAACTTATTCAATTGGTCTTCATGAAAGGGTCTACAATCTAAAATTCTAACGTTAGCTTGCTTCAAATAGTCCAACAATCCCCGACAATATCTATGTTTTTCCATATGTTTTTTAACTTCACCTGTAGCAAGCTCATAAATAGGCTCTATTAATATCAAATATCTTTTAGTTATTCTTAACAATTCATCTAATATTTGTTTTTCATTGCCAAAGTTTGGCTCAATAGAATGGTGAGTATAAACTACATCAAGAGAATTATCCGCTAACGGAATGTTATTTAAGTCTGCACCAAAAAGCTCTGTCGTAATCCCTCTTTTTTCTAAATATTTTTTAGCACATAGTAAGCGGCTAAATGATATATCAAACCCATAAAAACGCCTAGCTTGAAGATTGGACGCAACTTCAGATAACGTAATAGCCTCACCTATACCAACCTCTAATATGTCTGTTCCCCCTAAGGATTCTATAATCTTGGCAATTTCTGCTCCATGTTTTTTCTTCCTGTTATAAAACTCTTCATTGCCCATTAAATTAATATAATTACCTGTTTGTAAATCGTATGAATATTCGATTACATCTTCAATATCGCATTCTTTATCACTAAGATACAAACTTATATTTTGATTATTTTTAATTAAATCTCTTAAAATTTTTATCTTAGAAAAATTTAACACCCAATAATTCCTTATTTATATATTTTATCTATTTAAGCAAATATGATTTTTCCAGCAATTTTACAATCCAAAGATGTATTTTTTTCGCACTATACTTTGATACTAATTCTCTTCCTAAAAACTTTCCACTAAATGTCCCCGTAGATTTGTACTTTCTATACTTAATACCCTTTTTAGATACCCAATATCCAAATTTCAAACAATTGTTTCCATTTTTAGCAGGCAAATCTGAAATAATCATCTGTACAAGCTTCTCGAAATTATTTGGCACATAAGCACATTCCAGTTTTTCATAAAATGCCCTACCTCCCAATATAACTGGTTTTCCCCAATAACTTGCCTCTACTCCAATAGTAGACTTAAAAACTATAATTTGATCACATGCATCCAATAATGCATAACTATCCTCTAAATCTTCAGGCCAAATTATCTTAAAGTTTTCATAATTTAAACTCTCTATTCTCCTCAATTCATCTATTTGAGAGTTATTATAACCTTTTAAACGCGGGTGCATTCTTAAGTAAAATTTAATATTTTTGTTTAGATGCCCAACATATTTGATTATTTTTAAAATAAAATCATTTTCATTTGTATATAAATGGCTCCTCCATCCAGGAATACATTCATATTCATCAATGGAAGAATTAAAAAATACAATATTTTTTTTAGAGTTATCAAAACCAGCAGGAAGCATACTCAACCTCTGATGCTCAAGAAAATTTGGTATAAAAGCCTTGCCTCTTCTCTGATTTTCAAACCACTGTTTACTTATAACAGCTCTATTAGAGTCTCCCCTATCCCAAACATCTTCTATATCTCTCCAGATTCCTTCTAAATCATGGGGTAATGAATTTTTAAAAATAGTATATCGACTTGCATCAAGATAAGCAGCTGCTTCATGGGTATAAAAATCAATCTTAAATTGTTTACAAGCTTGAAAAACCGGATGAACGTCATGAAATCTACCATTAAAAAAATATACCAAATCAAATTTGTACAACTTAAATAAATCTACAATTGTCTCATAAATTAAAATAGACGAGTTAAGCATTTTATTGATCAATTGTTTATATTTTAATAAATCGGGTTTATGATCAGCAACTTCTGATATTAGAGATGAAGCTACTCCTAAACCTAAATTTACTCCAAATAAGTTAAAACTTTTTAATTCTTCAAGATTGCTGAAGGCGTTTTTAAATTTTGTAAGAGTTTTATCTTTAATATAAAAGATATTATTTTTAGAAATCTCTAAAAGTTCAATTCCATTGTTAAACCTCAATTTACAATAAACACATCGTGACTTTTTGTGATCGAGATTGGAATAACAACTTTTCAATACTCCCTTACAACCCAATACATAAATATCATCACCCTTTTCTTTATGATTGGACATTAACTCTAATTCTCGTTCGAAGTTTGGACTGCAAGAATTATTTATAGAAAAAAATAAAACTTTCATAGATATCTAATAATCTTACTTTTCGAGTTTCTAATTAAATACTTTTACCGGATAAGGCAATAAAGTCCGATAGTCTCGCCCCATCCAACTTTTTTTGTAATAAATTTAAATTTTCTCCATTAGATTTAATTATTTGATCATCTGACCTCTTAATGGACAACTGCATAAAAAGTTCATACGCATCCATGCCATAATACCACGCACCAAACAATTGAAATCCACTTAACTTAAACGCAGTGGACAAGGAAGAATCCGTAAAACAGTGTATATGACCAGATGGATCTAAATGCCTAACTACATTGTCTGTATTGAAACTCTGAACTACTGTAGTCAACGACTCCCATCTTGGAACCTCCGCTACGATTAAACCCTCTTTATTTTTTAAAATATTAAAAGCAGCTTGTAGCATATGTATCGGATAAGGAATATGCTCAATAACTCCCCAAAATGTTATGCAGTCATATTCGGAAAACCTTGAAAAATTCTTTATAAAATCATCTTTTATCAAACTAAAACCAAAGTTTTTTTCACAAAAATCCTTTCCAGAAGCACTCAATTCTACACCATCTGCATTTAAACCCTGATGCCTACAAGCATAAACAAAGTGCCCCGAACCCGCACCAACATCCAATATTTTTAATGGCTTTCGTTTATATGCCCGTTCAAATTCTTTCATAACCCATTTTACCTTAGGCATAACAACATCTTGAATTCTAATGTCTAAATTTTTCTTATCAGCATATGTACCTTGATATCCAACATCATCTTCATAAAATTTATTTAAGATTTCTAGAGTTGGCCTTTGCTTCACAAAAGAGTGGAGACATTCAGAACACTGGAAATAATGTACTCCGTAAATAGCAAATAATTTTTTAGAATTTGACAAGCTAGAATTACAAATCGGACAGTTACTTATATCTTCCAAATTTTCTGGTTTGTATAGTGAACTTACCCTATTTTTTATAGTGCTAAGCTGATGACTAAAATCATTAATAATAGGTTTTTTTAATGATAAAAAATTAACAGATTTTCCAAAGGAAGCATTTATTAAATATTCTTTTCTTTCCGATTCACTATCATACAACCACTTTTCCTCTTGATTTTCATTATCCTTCAGGAAAGAAGAAAGCCTACTCCACCTATGCATATAAATCACCTTTTAAAAATATTTCATTAACTTTTAATTTTATTATTTAAATACCTTGCACAACTTAAAATCACATTCTTCCAGTGATACTTCGGAACCAAACGTTTTCCCAAAAATAATCCACTCATAAAATTTTTAGGTTGATAATATTTATAGTCCTCACCAAAAACAGAACGATAAAATCCATACTTTATAGCATTACTTTTATCCGAAACTGACAACTTTTTGGAAAGCATGTGCAAAAGATCATCAACACTGCTCGGCCTATAACATGATAAATCTTCATAATCGGCCCTTGATGCTAATATTACTGGTTTTCCCCAAAAAATCGACTCTATTCCTATAGTTGATCCAAATGAAATTACTGTTTCTACAACATCTAAAAGTTTATATGAATCTATAGTCATATTCGGCCAAATAATCGTAACATTATTATATTTTTGACCTATTTTTTCATATTGCAAAATTTGATTATTACGTACTCCTAAACAAGGGTGCATTCTTACATAAAAATGATAATTAATATCTTGTTCAAAATGACTTAGTATTTTTTCAACAACTTTATAGTCATCCTCAAATGGATGATCTAAATAGTCTGGAGCTGTAACTCTTTCACTATTGGAAGAAACAAAAATGCCAATATTCCTTTTGGATAAGTCAAGATTACTAGGCAAGCTATCCCGTCTTTGATTTGCAGTCATTGAACGCCAATCCCTATCTACACCATCTCTTTTATCCTGAAACCATTGTTTTCCTATAATTATTTTTTCTTCTATAGATATATTTTTTTCTACCCAAAGTCTTTCAATATCTTCTTTTAAATAATATAAATCTAAAATATGGCTATTTTTTAAAAGCCAATATTTATTTATACTTGCACCTCTTTCAAATGTTAAAAATTCTACTCCTAATTTCTTACAAGCCAAAATTGCCGGCCAAACATCATGAAACCTACCATTTAAAATATATGCTCGATCAGCATCGGTTTTATTTAATACATCTATTGCCGTCTCATAAATTAAAACAGATGTTTTTAACAAATTTATTATTACATCATGATTTAAAAAACAATCAGCAGTGTAATCACACATGTAAGTTGTTAAAAATGTAGATGCAACGCCTAATCCAATATTAGAACCATCTACCGTAAAATTTTTTAACTCTTCAATAGAATTAAACTTTTCAGGAAAAGAATTAAAACGTGACTTGTTATTTAATGGAAAAATATTTTCTTTGGGCAAACCAACTAATCGAATCCCCTGATCAAATCTAAATTTACATTCAAAACAATTTATTTTTTTAAGGTTAACTGAATGGTATGAAATTTGATTCTGGCACAGAGGCAAGTCTCCCTTGCAATGAACAACATAAATATCATCCCCCTTGTTCTTATGCTCAAGCATAAGCTCTAATTCTATCTCAAATGCTGGAGTACTCAACATATAAAATGGAAAAAATGCTACTCTCATTAATTAAAATCCTTAACTAAAGATTGCTCATTGACTTTATAATGATTTATCAACTTATGAAGATCTCCATTTTTAATTTCGTATACAATATCACATCCATAAATAGTTGAAAGGCGATGCGTAACAATAATTAATGTAAAATCAAGACTATTATCATAGACTTCTTTCATTATTTTAGCTTCTACAGCTGTGTCCAACGAAGAAGTTGCTTCATCTAAAATCAAAATTTCTGGATTAGAATATAAAGCACGGGCTATCGATATTCTTTGTTTTTGACCACCACTAAGCTTAATGCCTCCTTCACCAACTTTAGTTTCAACCCCATCTTTAATAAGCAGAAAATCATAAATATTGGCTCGCTTTAATACTTTAATTAGTTGATCTAAATTATAATCCCTACCAAAAATAACATTATCTGCAACGTTACCATCAAACAAATAAGTATCCTGGGGAACATAACCTATTTTTTCTCTCCACGTCCTCAGCATTGAAGTAGTTAAAGAACAACCATCTACAACAATTTCACCCAATTTAGGCTTGTATATTCCAGTCAAAATATCGATTAAAGTGCTTTTTCCAACACCACTTTCTCCAATAAATCCAACTTTTTGACCCTTATTAATAACCAGATTTATATTTTCTAATAAAGGCTTCTTCATATCATGCGAAAAGGAAATATTTTGAAATTCTATTCTTTCTTTAAAAACTACATTCTTAACTAATTCTTTTTCAGTCACATCTAATAAGTTATAGTAATCGTCTTCTAAGGAACCACTAGAAAATATTATTTTGTTATAATTATCTAAAATCTTGTTAACTGATGGTAAAAATCGATAAAACGCCACTGCATACATTGAAACCATCGGCATCAATAATTCTGGAGTACCAGCGAATAAAACAACATACATTACTGTGCCAATCAAAATACAAAATCCCAAAAGCTCCAAAAGAGACCTGGGAACAGCTTGTAAGGTAACATTAAAAACTGATGTTTTGATATATCCATCATTAGATTCAGCAAATTTGTTAAAAAGATATTGTTCATTAGAAAGAAACTTTATTAGTTTAAAATTATTAAAAGTCTCATAAAATGTCTTAACCATCGACCAACTATAATAGCCAGCCTTCTTTCCTTCGGCCTCTATTCTTGAAAAAAATGGTTTAATAATAAATAAAACCTTTAAACAAAATAAAAGCGTAATAACAATAGTTATTTTCAAACTCGTCCAAAGCAACATTAAATATATTAAAAAAAATGTAAAAAGTTCTGAGACAAGAGATAGAGTGGATAATAAAATTAAATTTATAGCATTAGAATCCGAAAAGATTATTTTATAAACGGTTGCAGAATTTTTAGATGTATATTTTTTATAATCAAATTCCATATAATTTCTAAAAAAGATTTTTGCAACATCCCCATACTTTATAGCCGAAAATTTATTAAGAGCATAAGTAAAAAATATAGTTAAAATTGTTCTAAACAAATAGAACAACAATAAAATAACACCCAAATTCACTACAAATGCTCTGGGCGATTCACTGCCCAAAAATTCATATAACCAATTAATGTAAAAATGTTTTCCAATGATTCCGAAATTAGTTGCAACAGATATAAATGGCATTATGAGGGATATACCTAACGTTTCAACAAACGCAACAAATATTGATAAAAAAAGAAGTCCCAAAAGAATAAATTTGTCCTTTCTAGACATAATTTTACTTAATCTTCTCCAAAAGGCATTTTTACTAAAAAAAGACAACATAAAATAAACCCAAATCTCTTATAAAAAATTAATTAGAATGAACCAGCTCCATCTTAACTTTATCCGTATGTTTTATGAGGCACTTGTAATAATTTAAAACTTTGAATCCAACACTCTTGTATAATCTAATCGCTCTTTGATTATCTATAATCACACTTAAATCAATTTTTTTTAACTTTAAAACTTTAAAACTATAGTCTATAATCAATTTTACAGCTTCTTTACCAATGCCTTTTCCCCAGTAATTTTTATTACCTATCAATATTCCCAAAGTTGCAATTTTATTTTTATAATCAATAGGTTCCAATTTAATATTACCAATATGTTTATTATTAAATTTGTCAAAAATACCAACAAAAAGAGCATCTTCTTTATTAAGCTGCTCTTCAAGATAATTTTTAATTTCCTTAATAGTTATTTTTTTAGTAGATAAAAACCTGTTTACTTCAAAGTCATTCAACCAATTACAATATTCTTGTGAAGCATCCTCAACTCTAAGCTTACGTAAGTAAATTCTCTTTCCGATCATAAGTATCAATTCGATTTTGATTACCCTGCTTTATTAGATATGACAACGGATTTGGACCTTTAGATAGCAATCCTTTATTTAATAAATTTTCAGCAAATCTAATTAATAAAAAATCATTGTACCTTTTAGACACAAGTTGAACACCAAAAGGTAACCCTTGATCTGAAACAAATGCTGGGGCGGAAATTATTGGTAAATATGTCATTGTCCACATAAAAGCCGTATCCGGTTTTTCATTTTGACTCCTTAAAGGAGCAACCCCTGCTGTACTTAAAGAAACCAAAATATCATATTTATCAAAGAAGGAATCCATTGCTTCAACCATTTCTTCTTGTATCACTAAAGCATTTTTAAAGCTCTCGTTCAATATAAGGTTACCCTTATTAATAAGCTTGCTCATTATTGAAGAAATCGACTCCCTATTAACATATTCTTTTTGGAAGTAATAGGCTAAAGACTTGTAATAAATAGTTGAATGAACTTCATGAGCATTGTTCATTATCTCAGGTAAATTAATTTCATCAATTTCGATCTCTTTGCAATTTTTTTGAATATGTTTTAACCAACTATTCAAACTTTCTTTAGCATACGACTCTGCAAATTGATCAACATGGGTCCTTACAAAAGCGACTCTCCACGGCCGATTTATTGGAGAGCTTTGTCTAGAAATGTCATTCAAAGCAAAATTGCTTAAAGGATAATCCCTTCCTTTAACTCTTAAAATATTAAAAACATTAGTAATATCTTCAAGATGAGTGACGAAAAAACCTATAGAATCTAAAGTATCTGTTGTTTTTAAAACACCCTTCCTAGGAATTAGCCCAAATGAAGGTTTAAAACCATAAATACCGCAAAAACTTGCCGGCCTGACAATAGATCCTGCAGTCTGAGTAGCCAGTGCTGCTGGCACCATTCCTAAAGCTGTAGCAACAGCAGAACCACTAGAAGACGTTCCTGGAGTTCTAGAACTATCGTGAGGATTTAAAGTTTTGTCTAAAGCATGTACAGCAAATTCGGCCGTAGTTGTTTTGCCTGGAATAATTCCCCCTGCTTCTTTCAATTCAAAAACTACTCTAGCATCATTCCCGGGAGTAAAACCTTTCCATAAAGAACTCCCCATTTCCGTCGTAAAATCAACAGTATTAAAAATGTCTTTGACCCCAATGGGTATACCCTCCAAACTGCGAATAATACCTCTTTTTATATTATCCAAACTATCGTGAGCCTTAGATAATAAATGATCGGAATCAAATTTCACCCAAGAATGAACATATTTTTCTAAACTATTAACATGATCAATACACATTTTGGCAACATCTACCGAATCAAAAGTTCCTTCAGAATACTTATTAAGTATTTGCTTAATACTTAAATCTAAAAAACTATTTTTCATACTACTACTCATTATCAGGATATTCTTTTCTAATTCTCTTTAAAAAGGTCTGTACAAATGGTTCAACTTCTTCCTTTTTTTTATCTTTGGAAATAGGAAGATCGATGTCCTGTAGCTGAGAAACTCTATGTTTTTTCATAGCTTCATAAAATTCTTTCTCTGTCATTCCTGTGATTTTCAAATAATATTTTAAAGCGTTTGGCTCTTGAGTATCATATTTTTTGGCCAATTTAAAACCTTCACTTCTTGAAAGTAATCCATTTCTCACATCTATACATGCATGATCAGTAGCCCTACCAAATCCTCTTTTTAAATATTTAGTAAAGTCATGCATTCCTGGCAGCACACATTCTGCACTCTTATATCTTTTATAAGTTCCCTCTATGTTAACCTCTTTCCACTCATAAGTCCTTTTAACAAATTCCATTTGTCTCTCATCGTCCCAAAAAATATAGTCCCCTAGATGAATCCCATGCACTCCTACAGCTTCACAACTCTCAGACGAAGGGATCTCAAATGGCGCTAAATCTTTTTCACTCAAATCTTCATCAACCATTTGTTTAGCTGTTTTCTTCGCAGAAACTCTCGTAAAATATTCTCTATCAAAAACAATTTTGGGGTCATTATACGTTGCTCTACCAGAAGCCTCTGCTATTGATTCACCCCATATTAATAAAGGAATTTTAAAATTAACAGCAACTTGCAATGGAAATGCTCCAACACCTGCATGACAATGCCAACAGGCATCACCAATAGCTCCCAAAGAGCTTTTGGCTAAACGATTTACCAATTTCCTATTGGGAGTAAACATTATGTGATCAACATTAAATTTTTCTAAAGCATTTTGTAAGTTATACCAACCAATTTCATTATACCAATTATGATTGAATGTTACGGCCAGCGGCTTCATGTTGTAAACTTTAACCAAAACATGCAGCTGAAAAGTACTATCTTTCCCTCCGCTAATCGGCACAATACAATCATAATTATTGCCAGCTTTAGCCTTAGCATCTTCTAAAAGATTTCTTAATTTTTTCTCGCGAACAGTCCAATCAATATGCATTTTTTGTTCTGATGATTGACAAGACTGGCACATTCCCATTTCATCAAAACTCATACCTTCCTCTGTTTCTGGAACACAGCAACGTAAACAATATCTTAAATTTTTGAACAAAGGACCTTGTGGTGATTCAATACCCATGATTACTAATTCCTAATTTTCTAACAAAAATCATCTTTCAATAGACCATATTCAATTAAGTCTAAATATTCACCATTTAAATAAAGCGCCTTACGCCTATTTCCCTCTTCTTTCATACCCAAAAATTGTGCTAACTTTTGCATGGCAAAATTTTTGGAAGACGTTCCACAACATATTCTATTTAAGTTCATTTTATTAAAACCATGAGACACAATTAATTTTGCAGCTTCCTTTGAATATCCTTTGCCCCAACAATCTTTCTCCCCTATCAAAATAGCTAGTTCAGCACTGCGATTAATGTTATTTATACACTGAAGAGAAATATTACCTATGTGCCTATCATCATTCTTCAATGTTATCGCTAATACAAGCGATTCCGAATTTTTATGTATATTTAAAATATAATCTAATGCCTCTTTTCTAGAATAAGGAAATACTGCATGGGAGTTATTATTACATACGATCTGATCATTTAACCATCCAGGATAATTTCCTTGGGCGTCCTCCTCAGAAAGCTTCCGTAGATAAATTTTTTCCCCTATTAAAAATGGAAAAACCATTGAGCTCCTCTCTATAATTCCACACCTTTTCAAATGCACATGCTACATCATCTAAGTCAACTTGCTTCATTCCAGAACGAATCAATTCGTGAACAATCAGTTCCTTTTCAAACATCAACTCTGAAACTGGACACAAGCCCTTATTATAATTTATCGACATTCCCTCTTGTGTATAACTCCAAGGAAAATGTTTAGAACCATAAGCCATTTTCGATTGATATAAAGGCTGTAAATATAAAGGTTTAACATAGCCACTCTCAATCAGCACCCCCTCTTTTTCTCGCTTTTCCATAAATGGCAATTCTGCTTTAACAGCATCAACAAAAGTATTTCTATCTACACTAGCAACCTCTGAATTAAACTTAATTGGGTGTAAATAAAATGAATGAGTTGAACCCTCACGTGGACCCATCGGCCTTAAGCAAGGTATTTGTGATAGCCTATTGGAAAGATAATTTACATTTTTTTGACGCTCTAAAACCAAATCTTTTAATCTTTTTAATTGAATACTTCCAATAGCTGCTTGAATTTCCAACATCCTATAATTAAAACCAAGCATGTTTACTAAATCATTAGATCTTTGCCCATCTAATACAGCTTCTGCGTGATTCCTAATTAAACGGATTTTTTCGGCAACTGTATCATTATTGGTAACTACGACTCCGCCTTCCCCTGTATGGATGTGTTTATGATAATTTAATGAATAAATACCAATATCACCAAGAGTACCTGCTGGTTTTCCCTGATAAAAGGCCCCAGGGGCTTGAGCACAGTCCTCAATAACTAAAAGATTGTGTTCTCTGGCTAAATCATTAATTTTTTTTGCATCATACGGATTTCCAAAAATATCTACTACAATTATAGCCTTCGTCCTAGAAGTTATTTTCTCTCTTACAGAATCAGGATCTAGGCAAAAAAAATCTTTTTCAATATCAGCAAAGATAGGAATTGAATTATAAATCAATGGTGCAACAGCAGAACAACTCATGGTATACGGAGAAACAATAATTTCATCAGCAACTTCCACTCCTGTTGCTCCAACTGCACAGTATAATCCTGAAGTCGCAGAATTAACGGCTATAGCATGCTTAACTCCAAAATATTCTGCCCACTCTTCTTCAAATTTCTGTACTCTTTTGCCACCATAAAAGTTTTCATGCGAACAACCTAAATACTGCGATAGTATACCACCATCTAAAACATCTAAAGCTGCCTTTTTTTCTTCATCCAAAATAAAATTGGAGTAAGAAAATTTTCTGTCCCTCAGTTTTTTACCACCATTAACTGCCAATTTTGCCATATAATACCTCTAGTTTGTTTATCAAATTTGAAGCTGCATCAGACAAGATGTTAAATTCGCACCTATTTTCTTTATTTTCAATAATAGAAATTATCTTTTGGATCAAATCCTGAGAATCCATAATACTTTTCACTAACCCCCTAGAATCTAGAGGAAAAAAGCTTTTTCTTTTTAGACCAATCTGAATACTAATAATAGGCTTGCCAATAATTAATGACTCAATAAGCATAATAGACGAAATTCCACAAAGTAAATCGGACATCCCAATTAAATCAAAAGGATTATATAAATTATCTACTAAAATAAATTTTATATTTTTATTGTTAAAATTCTTTATCAAGGGAGTATAAAGATCATTTTCTTCTGTAGGATGACGCTTAATTATTAGAGAAATTTTGATGTTTTTATCTCTTGCAACTATATCTAGAGCATTAATTAATTCTTGAAAAACAGTTAAATCTGTATAACCAAACATATTGCCATATATACTCGAAATATAATCAGAAATATATGTTATAACAAAATCTGATTGGTTGATTCCCAATTTAGACTTAAGTGAATTAAAGTTGATTTTAGTGATAGATTTTTTCCAATCTAATAATAAATCAAAATATGGTTGTCCCGTTATAATAATTTTATCTTCATCTAATCCCTCTAGAATTGCTTCTTTCTTAGCATAATCATCCATTACAGCAATTTTGGATGGCATATAATCATGTTTTTTTTCTTTTTCATACTCTTCAATCAATGAAACTGGGTACTTTGAAAAACGCACACCATAATTCATCCATTGATCCAAAATCGCACACGTTGGAATTTTTAAGCTATTTGCAGCTATCCAAAGATATTTTTCAGTAAAATCTTCAGCACTTGTTCCTGTAATAATTAAGTCTGGTTTTTCTTTTTTTACAAAATTTAAAACATCTGTATAAATTTCTGAATTGATTTCATCGTCAATATTTTTACTATCTAAGCCAAAAGCTAAATATTTTTTTAAAGAATAATTTTTTCCATATAATAAAACATTACAATTACGTTTCCGTAATTTTTTTACTAAAGGTATTATCGTATTAGCTCCACCAAAATCATGCGAAAAAAGGAGCACTTTACTCATTGCAACCCTTTAGATATGGATAAACAAACGTCTAAGGATCTTAATGCTTCAATAGCAGAACACTTCAAATTTTCATTTTTTAGAAGATTGTTATAAATATTATCACACGCAAATAACAAAGCCTTACCTTGGCTTAAGGTAATTTTTTTAGATTTAACTAAATTAAAAGCTTCTTTAAAAATAGGATCATTTTTCACAGTGAACTCTTCAAACTGAAAATTTGTATCATTGATTCTAATTCTACCATTCTCAAATATTAAATCTATTTCAAAAAGTGCATATATCCGACTATCAACGGCTTGTAAAAAAAAATCTTTTTTATTTTGCAACTTCAAAACGCCAGAAACACTTGGATCATCTTTATAAAAATCAAATTTAAAAGATGCTACCTTAAAATCAATAATCTCACCCAAAAATAATCTTACGATATCTATTATGTGTGACCCATTATGTGTAATTCCTTTTCCGTAATATGCTGTGCCAGTAACATATTCCCCATAAAATCCCGCTTGGATTTTTTCTTTTATTTCTACAATCTCTGGAACAAATCTCCGAGTATAATTAACTAACAAAGGAATCTTTTTTTCTTGATACAATGTTAATATTCTCTCAGCTTCTTCTATTGTTTTTGTTAATGGTTTTTCAGCAAAAACTAACTTGGGAGAATAAAATGCTAATTTATCCAAAACAGCATAATGGTACTCATCAGGAACAGCAACACACACAACATCTATCTGATTTTTACTAAATGCATCTTCTATTGAATTAAAACAAGTGCCACTCCACATTAAACAAGCATCTTGCGCTTTAGACAAATCAGAGTCTACAAATCCAATTAGATTAAACCCCTTGTGCAAAGAAAATGCATGGGCATGAGTTAGTATATTTTGAGAGCTAGAAGAATCATAAAAAGCTCCGATTTTTCCAGCCCCAATAATAAGAACATTATAAATAGGCATATTACTTGTCACGACTTAAAAACCCCAATCCGGATTCTCCAGTTTTTTTAGGGAAATTATTCAAAATATAATATTTTCTTTCAGCAATAGCCCAATCTTCTTCTGTATCAATATCGTGTGCTTCTAACTCTGATACAATTAGAGGAACACTATTTTCTGTCACAAGTTTTCTTTTATCCCTAAAAGCCTCAATTTTTACTAAAAAAAATAAACCACAGTCAAAATAGGACGGCTCTAAATCTTGAGTTCTAGCTTCATAATACTTAGGCCAAAAAAGATCTAACTTGCCCTCCTTTATCCTAAATGCCTGCTGAACTGGATAACTAGAACGAACAACCGGCAATACTGAATCTGCACCGGTAGATTCTAATAAATTAAATGCTTTTTGAAATAGCCCAGGGGACAAAAATGGTGCAGTGGCTAAAAGACAAGAAAATGTATCAAAACTCTGTCCTCTTTTTTCATATTCATTTAGAACTTCTTCCATTACCTCTATGAACATAGCCTCATTACTAGCCATTTCATCTGAACGAAAAAAAGGAACTTTAGCTCCACAAGAAATTGCAATTTCAGAAATTTTTTTATTTTCTGTAGATACCATTACTTCATCAAAACAATTTGATTGCAATGCTGCGTTAATAGAATATTGAATAATAGGGGCACCAAAAAAAGAACGTATATTTTTGTTAGGAATTCTCTTACTACCACCCCGAGCCGGAATAATCGCTAAGTGTTTCTTCATTTAATTCTCCTAATTATTTTTTAAAATTCATCTAATTTTAAAAAGAGGTTTTAAAATTTCTCCCTCAATAAAATTATTCAATAGCTTATTATCAATAGCATTTTTAATAAATGGAAAAACTTCATTATATGCAGCAAGCAAACACTCAATATCTTTGTCAGTATGTGAAAAAGTCATATTGTGAGTCCCAATAGTTAAAATTCCTCTTTTAAACATTTCTTGTAAAAGTAACGTTTTAACTTCAAAGCTAGAATATGAATTTAAATTGTTAATAGATAAAAATGTCCAGCTTGGATGGCCCGAAAGAGAAAAAACATCAGAAACTCCATGATCTTCTATTAAGACATTAATTCCTTTAATTACCTTTTCACCTTGCTTATTAACGGTAGAAAGAACAGGCTGCTTTTCTAATTTATTCAGAGTTGCCAGGGTTGCAGCTAAAGAAATAGTTTCACCTGCAAAAGTAAAAGAGTAAAAAATATCTTCCATTAATTTCATTATATCTGCACGTCCAACAACAGCAGAAATTGGATACCCATTAGACATAGCCTTACCAAAAGTAGCCAAATCAGGAGTAACATTAAATAATTCTTGAGCCCCACCTAGTGAATAACGAAATCCTGTAATAACTTCATCAAAAATAAAAACTGCTCCATTCTTGTGCGTAAGAGACTTAACAGCTTCCAAAAAACCATCTTTAGGATATGTGCTATTCATAGGCTCCATGATAACAGCAGCAACTTCATTTTTAAATTCACTAAACACATTCTGCAATGAATCAATATCATTATAAATAAAACTATGTGTTAGTTTTTGAGTAGATTTTGGAACCCCTAAGTTTCTAGAAGTCGACCCTATATACCAATCTTGCCAACCATGATAACCACAAGTAATAATATGATCCCTACATGTATATGCCCTAGCAAGTCTAACTGCTGCTGCAGTAGCATCTGATCCATTTTTTCCAAACCGAACCATTTCCGCACAAGGAATCAGCTTGATTATTTTTTCTGCAACTTCCGATTCTATTGAATGTGACAGTGAAAAAACAGTTCCTTCATCTAGTTGATTTTTAACTGCTTGGATAACATCCTTATCATTATAACCAAGCAAAATAGCTGCTAAAGCACTAACAAAGTCAATGTATTCATTACCATCAACATCCCAAAGGCTGCTCCCTTCTCCTCTTTGTGCAAATAAAGGAGAAGCTCCGTAAGGATAATGCGACCTTCCCTTGCTAAAAGTTTGTGACCCAAATGGTATAGATTTTAGTGCTCGTTCAAGCATTTTATTTGAACTAGAATATCTTTTTAACATCGTACTAATCCTGTTTCCATAAAGAGGGGTTTAAGATTAACTCATCATGATATTCTAAACAAGAATAGTTTATTTCCTTTGCAAAACTATTCATTGTCACAAATAAAATATCATTTAATTGCTTTGCAGAGCAGACTCCAACCAAAACACAATCTATTTCTTTTATTTTCAATACAAAGTCTAAACTCGCCTCTAAAGAGGTAATTTCATTGTCTTTAAGAAAAAAGTGATATTTTTTAAAATGCTCATGCAAAGAATCAAAAAAAGATGATAATTCTTCCGTTTTCATTAATAACAATCCTTGTAAAAAAATAGATCTTGCATGAATCTCAACATTTAATTTTTTAAGTTTTTTGAGATAACCATTATTAACTAAACGTTGGTCAAAAAGATTAACCGGTAACTGAACTAAATCAATTGGATATTTGTTGAGTACCATATCCAATTGATTAGAATCATAAACAGAAACACCTATTTTTTTTACCAGTCCCCTTTTTTTTAATTCAACCATCTTTTGCCAAAGTTGTTCACCATCTTTTTCAAACAAATCATCAGTTCTATGAACCAATAATCCGTAAACATCCCTCTGTTTTAGCTTCAAAAGTGAATCACAAAAAGCTCTTTCTAAATTTTCAGCGGAGCCTTTTAAAAATTTTGGAGTTTTTGTAATAATTTTAAATTTATGATTTTCAGAAATCAATCTCCCAAGGGCCTCTTCACTTAGACCATATGAATTAGCAGTATCTAGTACAGATATGTTAGTTTCTGCTGCCAACGATAAAATCTTCTTTCCATCATCAAAAGCAACCTGACCCTCTTTATTAGAAATACCATAAGCTAAACCAAACTGAATCGTACCTATACCTAATTTCATTATAAATGATAATCACCTGGTTAAAAATCATCCAAAGTAATGTGCTCCCCAGATTTTTTAGATTTTTTTAGAGAACGACCCAAAACTTTATTTAAATCTGAAGGAGAAATTGAATTTTCTGGCGCTGGACGTAAACATATAAGATCTTTTTCAGATATAAAATGACCAGATCCTATATCTTTATTAAGCCTAATTGAACGTCTTTGAACAATAATGGGTTCTTTTTCATTTTGCTCTATACGCTTAATACCATCACCTAAAGCAGCTTCCAACTCTCTACTTCTATCAATCATTTCCCTCCAGCTTTTAGGATTCATAGCAAAGAAATGATCTGGCCCTTCAAGTGCATTATCATTCGTAAAATGTTTCTCCACTACACGAGCGCCCATAGCAATGGCTCCCAAAACAGTAGCATGATGTGGTGTATGATCTGACAAACCTAAAATCATCTGGGGAAATCTTAATGCATATGTCTGTAAAACACGAAGATTTATATGCTTAAAGTTATCCAAGCTGCCGGTATAATTAGTATTACACTGCATAAGCACAAGTTTATCGTTACATTTAAGAAGGGCTTCTACAGCTCTTTCTACTTCTTCTATAATTGAAGCACCTGTGGCTAAAAATATTGGTTTATTTTTTTTTGCCATTGCTTGAATAAAATCAATCCAATTAATGTCACCAGATCCAATTTTATATGCACAAATATAAGGATCTAATAATTCAATTGCTTCATAGTCATAAGGAGTTGTAAAAAAATCTATATTTGCTTCTTTAGCAGTTTTATAAAGTTCTTCACTCCATTCTCTTTTACATTCGGCATCTTTATGGACTTCAAATATTGATTTTTTCCATTTTGATTGGTGACTTAATTTTTTACCTAAATTTTGAGATCCAACTTCACTAACAAATGTTTCTGCTTTAAAGTGCTGAAATTTTGCAGCATCTGCTCCAGATTCTTTAGCCAACCAAATGAGATCTTTCGCCTTATTTAAGTCTCCATCATGATTAGACGCAATATCAGCAATAAAATAGGTTGGTGAATCTATTGAAATTTCTCGTCCGTTAAGTAAAAAAGATGTTGAATACTTCACAAAATCCTTTCATTAAATTCTGAAACAATACTTTGGATAACCTGATCTAAATTAGGCAATTTATATTCCAGTAACCTTTCTGCAATTGAAACATCTAAGCCCAAACTTTCGGCTCTTATAATTCCATCATTTAAAGAAAATATACTCCCGGTTGATGTATTTGACAAGTCATATCCAACCACACTTGCTAGGGACTGTATAAATCTCTTCTTACTAAATACTTCAGAACTAGCCAAATTCAAAACACCCTTAGGACGTTTATCTATTAAATCAAATAATGCTTTTGAAAATTGCTTAACATCTATACTAGAAGTATAAAAATCTTCAAATAAAATCATGTGTTTTTTATTTTCTAAAGAATCTAAAACCCACTCCAAAAAGGTTTTATTCTCTTTATAACGAAAGCCAATAATATTTGTCCGAACAATTAAGGCTGAAGGATTAGACAATGCATATTCTTCAGCCACATACTTCGTTTTGGCATATTCATTAAATAGGGAAATTCTGTTTTCCTCTTTATGTAAAGAACCCTTGTCTCCCGAGTAAAAATGATCTGTCGATATATGTATAAAATACGCATTTGTAGATCGACTTAAATCAGCTAAAAATTTAGCCGGTTTAGCATTAACATTATATGCCTTTTCCGGATTATTTTCACATTCCAATAAATTAACAATTGCTACGGTATTAATAATAAGATTCGGTTGTAGATAACTTATTAATTCTTTTAGCTTAAGATAACTAGTAATATTTATATTGTAATCAGCATCTTCTAGATCTACGCCAAAACACTCGAAGGTGCGAAATTTGGCTTCTCTAACAAGAGCCTTTCCTAACATTCCAGAAGACCCAATAATCAGTACCTTCACGAAACTCACCTACTCTACATTTCTACCCAAAACAAATGCTTCTGCTGCATCAACTCCAATTGTAGCACCTCTCCATCTGGACAAATACTCCAATGCTTTTAGGGATCTTGGATGTGGAAAATCTCGCATTTCAGAATTATATGCTTCTAATGCCTTTAACTTTGTTGATAATGTATCAGACACATCAACAAACCAATTAGGTGAAAAAGTTGCTCCTAATGGAGGTCTCCACTCAGTACTAGAAGCAATTTCAAAAAATAATAATCTTTTGACAATACTGCCAGGGAGCTGTCTGCAAGCAGCAATTACTGAATCATGAACTCTACGATGATCAATATTAACGTCATTAACAAAATGAGTATAAATAACTTCGGGTGAAATATTCTTAATAAATTTCTCTATCAATTTAATAACATCTAAACGCTCAATAGAATCCATTCTATTGTCTGGAAAGTTATTCATAGTTAAAGAAGAAACACCCAAAATTTCGTTTGCTCTTTTTGAACAATTACTTAGAAACTCAAGACCATCCTTTCTTGCTTCAACATCTCTTTTGGTATCTCTAGCAGTTATTCCTTCTGCCACAATGAGAACGTGAACTTCATCTCCATTTTTAACGTGTTTTGCAACTGCTCCCCCGCAACCTAAAATCTCATCATCAGGATGCGCAGCAATTATACCAATTTTTTTAGTTTTAGTCATTTAGTTACCTAAAATATTACCATAAATCTATTCACACTTTTTAGATGATATAAACTATAAAAAAATAAATACTTTCCGACAAGCAAAGAAAATGAAAAATACTTTAAGAAAATCAATAAAAAATAAAATACAATTATTAACAAATAAAGCTCTAGAAGTAAAATCACAGCATGTAATTGAAAATTTGTTATCATTAAAACAAATTAAAGAAGCAAAGAGAATCGGACTTTATTACTCAAAAGATCACGAAGTAAAAACTCATAAGCTTATTCAAAAGCTATTAAGCCTAGGCAAAGAAATTTGCCTTCCCAAAACAACTAAAACTTCTCTCATTTTTAGACAAATAAAAAATTTAAACGAAACAACAATAGGTGAATATGGCATTAGGGAGCCAAAACCAACTTGTCCTTTAAAAAACGCCCTAACTCTTGATCTTTTAATTATACCATGTATTGGGGTTGATAAATCTGGGAATAGGCTCGGTAGGGGCGGAAGTTTTTATGATAAATTTTTAAGCCTGAATCACTCTTTAGAAACTATTTGCCTAGCATACGAAGAACAGATCTTATCAAAAATACCTACAGAAAAACATGATCAGTCTATTCATTGGATAGTTACTGAGGGTGAAATTTTAAAAACAAAAAAAAGGATTTATAAAGATAAAATTTTAAATGGCGCATTATTATCAGAATTTTTTTTAAATACAAAAAAAATTCAAATTAAAAAAGAAAATATTCACGCCAAACTTGCTGTAATACTAGTCGGAGAGGATCCGGCATCTCAAATATACGTGAGAAAAAAAATTAAAATATGCCAAAATACAGGAATTGATTTTGAATTAATAAAATTTCCAGAAAACATAACTGAATCTACCATTATAAAAATAGTAAAAGAATTAAACAAAAATAAAACCGTTACAGGAATTCTCATTCAGTTACCACTACCTAAACAATTAAATACCAAATATATAATAAATACTATTACTCCAGCAAAAGACGTTGATTGCCTAACAGATTTTTCTAGAAATCAATTAATTCAAAACTATGAATATTTCCCATGCTGCACTCCGCAGGGCATTTTAACAATATTAAAACATTACAATATAAGTTTAAAAAATAAAAAAATTGTATTAGTTGGACATGGTTTTCTTGTCGGGCAACCGCTAGCTCAAATGTTACAAAATTTACAACTACCATTTACTGTATGCACACTTGACACTCCAAATATAAGAGCAAAAACGTTACAAGCTGATATTTTAATTAGTGCTACTGGAGTACCCCACCTTATAACCGAAAAGCATATTAAAAAAGGAACTATTGTTATTGACGCTGGAACAGCAAAACTAAATGATAAAACAGTTGGTGATGTCGACTTTGATCGTGTAATAAAAAAGGTGTCTTATATCACTCCCATACCAGGAGGCGTTGGACCTTTAACTATAGCAATGTTGATTGATAACATAATCAAAGCATATAAAATGCAGACTAAAATGATGCCTAAACCAAAGCAACAAATCTCTGAAGGATTATATTAACCTAACTTTTCTTCTTTAATTTCAAAAATGCCCTTAAGTTCTCCACTGCTTTTATGAACACCAGAAAATAAAATTTTAAAATTACCTAATTGTATAAAAGCTTTTGGATAGCCTTCCCCATCTAGCATTCGAATATGGTCATAAAAATCGTTTAAATTTATAAGCCTCTCTTCAGAAATCCTGCTTTCACTAGGTTTTCTTCTTACAAATTTTACAACCTCTCCACTTTGCTCGATAGGAATTGGCTTTTCAGCTAAAAACTTTGGAATTAATTTATAAAATATAGTTCGGGCATACATTTTTAGTAACTCTTCAACATTTCCTGTTCCGAGATAAAATGGTTCTTTAAAGTAAATTAAACCAGAATCTATCCCCTTGTCTGCTTTGATAACTGAGACCTTCGTTTCATATTGCTTATTTACAATTAAATTTTGTATTGGACTACCACCACGACCATAAGGCAAATCAGTAGGATGAAAAACAATACATTCAAAATTTTCACATATATCTGAGGATATTATCCAAGACCAATGTGGAAAGAATACATAGACAGGCTTAATTTCTCCTAATAAATCATACGTTAGCTCTGATTTATCAGTTATTATAAAAACATTATAATCATTTTTATATTGCTCTTTAAACTCCTGTGCTAAAGCAATATTCCAAGATTTTATTGTAGCTATAACTATATTTTTTCTGTCCATTTTTCAGGTATCTCCTCCGCAGAAGAAAAAAGCCCTTTTAAGAAGTAAGCATCTTGTTTAAAATCTTCCAAATTTTCTTTAGATTTTTTTGGTGTCTCTATAGAAATAGGTCGATTCAAAGGCAAAATCTTAAAAATCTCCCCAAAGCTGAATGATCCTTCACCGAATTTTTTATGATAATCATAAACACCAAAATAATCACCATCATATATATGAAAAATTATAGGATTTAATTTAATAAATTTTTCTAGATAACTTAACCTATCAATCTTCTGAGAATTGGCCGAATAAATGGCATGGGGAATATCTAAACAAAAACCAATGTTACATGATTCCTTTAGAAATTTTATATCTTCTGGAGAATATCCATTATTAATGAGATTATCATGTAATGCATAATAAGGCTTGTTTTCAATAGTCATTCTAGAATCATTAATTTTATTGATCTGAAAAGCTGTCTCTTTTATATCACCCTCAACACCTGGATGGAAAATAACAATTTCAGCTTTTAAAGTGTCTGCATACTTTAATGCTTCAAATGCCATTTTTAAATTGCTATCCAAAAATTCTTTTTTGGCAAAGTTCATATTACAACCTGAATGTGGTGCATGAATCACATAAGGAATATCTAAATCCTTCCACCAATCAATGCACATTTCATAGGATCCCGGAACAGAAAATAGCTCTATGTAGTCATAAACTCCTTCTTTATATAAAGAAACAGCATCTTTTATATAGTTTTTATTAATAGACCAAACTTTTAATCCTATTCTATACATATGAATCATTCTCCAAATCTTGAATCATGTTTAACATTTGCTCTTCTGTTAACCATTCATGATTGTTTCCACTACTATATTCAAAATTTTGATCCAACAATCTTGCCGGAATAAATTTTTTCTGATCACCTAAAATCTGCTGCATAGGTTGGATAACATAATAATCACCGCAATCAATAGTATGTTGAGCATCTTCCCTGGAAATTAATAATTCATGCAATTTTTCACCAGGTCTTATACCAACTTCTTTAATTTTTAAAGATGGGGCCATAATTTTAGCAAGTTCAACAATTTTCATAGACGGAACTTTTTTTACAAAAATTTCACCCTCTTGCATAAGCTCCAGACCCCGCAAAACCATTTTGACAGCATCCTCTAGTTTTAACCAAAAGCGGGTCATCCGATAGTCCGTTATCGGCAATTCTTTAACACCCTTGCCAATAAGTTCCTTAAAATAAGGAATAACCGAGCCCCTACTACCAACTACATTGCCATACCTAACAACAGAAAACCGTGTTTTTCTCCAACCCGAATAAACATTACCTGCTATAAATAACTTATCTGCGCATAATTTTGTTGCCCCATATAAATTAATTGGTGCGCAAGCTTTGTCTGTACTTAAGGCAATAACTCGTTTTACATCTCTATCTATAGCAGCATCAATAACATTTTGAGCCCCTAAAATATTAGTTTTAATGGCTTCAAATGGATTATATTCACAAGATGGTACTTGTTTAAGAGCAGCAGCATGAATTACTACATCAATGCCATCAAAAGCCCGATATAAACGCTCTTTATCTCTAACATCTCCAATAAAAAACCTTAATTTATTTTGATTTCTAAATTCAGGCATATTGGACATAGTAAACTGTTTAAATTCATCACGCGAAAAAACTATAACTTTTTCTAAACTAGGATAATCCTTTAAAATAGTTGCGATAAATTTTTTCCCAAAAGAACCCGTTCCACCTGTAACTAAAACTGATTTATAATTAAACACAAATACAGTCCTCTCCTTAACACATAATTTTTTTAAGAACTAAACTTAAGTCTTTTATATTTTAGTTCAGCTAAAATCCAGTCCTCTTCGGTATCTATATCCTGCGCTTCCAATTCAGGAACTATAATGGTAGCACAATTATCGGTTATCAACAGTTCTTGCTTTTTAAAAGCTGGAATACTAACCCATAAAAATAAACCACTATTAAAATAGACCTTTAATAGATCTTGAGATCTTTCTTGTAGACAATCCGGCCACAAAGGAACAGCTCGACCGTCTTTTAATTCAAGGGATTGATGCATTGGATGATTAGCTGCTATTATCGGAATAAGCGAGCTTGCCTTTGAATCTAATAATTTTTTAAAACCTTTTTGCAATAATTCCGGTGTTACAAATGGCGCTGTAGCTAATATGCAGCAAAAATAATCAAAAGAACTACCTAGTTTCTCATAGTCTTCTAAAACCTCTTTTACAACATCAACAAACATAATGTTTCCATCTGCTGTTCTTAATGATCTAAAAAAGGGAATCTTGGCTCCTAAAGAACTGGCTAGTGAAGCAATTTCTTTGTCTTCAGTAGACACCATGACTTCATCAAAACAATTTGATTCCAATGCAGCATCTATAGAATATTTTATGATTGGTTTACCAAAAAAGGGTTTAATATTCTTTCTTGGTATCCTTTTACTTCCTCCACGAGCTGGAATAATCGCCAAACATTTCTTTTTGTTCATTAGATAAAAAACCCACTAACAAAATATAAATTTACTTGTTAATAACTATACAAAAAGATACAAATTTAAAATTTTTACCTTTTAAAAATAGATTTTGTAAATGCTTTAATATTACTCCAAAAAACTTTAATAAAATATAATGATGCAGCAAATCCCGCAATCATCATTTGTAAAATCAAACTTCCAGAACCAGGGTCTATATAAGCATTGAGGTTACTATTAAAAGTCAATAAGGCTAAAAAAATTATGAAAAAAACCACTACCCTCTCCTCAATTTATAATGTTTTTCTATTCTATAACGTTCTACTATAAAGTTCTACCACTTTATCTCCAAATCGTTCCCACGTAAACATCTTCACTTGCTCCTGCGCCCTCTTACCCATCTCAAAGCATAAATCCTGATTCATATAACACCACTCGATCTTCTCAACAATAGAATCAACGCTTCGTATAGATAAAATAAATCCTTCTTGTCCATTATTGATTAATTCTTCACAACCACTATTAGTTGTGCCTATTATTGGCAACCCGGTAGCCATTGCTTCAGCCTGAACAAGGGCTAGTCCCTCCTCAATAGAAGGCAAAATAAAAACAGAGGATGTTTTATACAATTCCTTTAAATATTCTTGCGATATCCCCCCATAAAATTTAATATTTGGGGTAATGGTCGATTCTTTCAAAATTTTTAAAAAGTTTTTTTCTATGCCCCCTACAATTAAAAGCTCTGCTTTATCCTTAGGTAAATTAAGCTTTTTCCAAGCATCTAATAAATAATGAACTCCCTTTCTCAAACCAACGAGTCCAACAAAAATAACTCTAAACTTAGACGGCTTTTCATTTCTCACAGTTAAAAATTTATCTAAATTTACTCCACAACCTGTCGGAATCCTAAGCATTTTCTCCTCGGGAATACCTTCTCCAATAAAGCTACGAAAAACAAATTTAGAAGGAACTATTATATAATCTGCCTGGTCATATTCTTTTAGCATTTTATCAGAATTTTTCTTTGATATTGGTGTTAAAGAAATATTATATTTTTCGTACTCATCACGTAAAAGTTTATCTTTGTATAGAATATGAGATGATGCCGATTCAACTATGATTTTGGCACCCTTTTTCCGAGCTACAGCTAAACTTTTCAAACAATAATTAGACCAACCGACAAAAATGTCTGGCTTATCTCTTTCTTTTAATAATAGTCGTTTTACCCATTCATCAAATAAACCGTCCTTAAAAACATACCACGGAGAAGGAGAAATCACATGTGACAACCTAAACTTATCATAGGCTATATCTAAAAGCCCAAAGAGCTTATTATTCTTAACCAAAGCCTTGGGGATCTCTTTTTCATCATTTTTACTATAAGATCCTGTAAACAAATGTTGTAATAAACCTTTCTTGGCTAAATAACTAGCAAGATGAAATGCGTAAAATCGGCCACCTGTTGCAATAGAAACTTTCAAATCTATACCTCTTCGACTTTAACTGACATACACCCAAGGCTAAAGCCAAGGGGTTCTGAGTTTGGGCTCTTTTATGCCTCTATTCTCTTCGGGCTCGCCAGTAGCCCCTCCCCAGCATCTCTGTCTACTGGAGATTGAAATATGCCTTGATG
>JAGMEA010000049.1 GCA_023128415.1 Candidatus Babeliales bacterium | reverse complement strand
GTGAAAAAGTATATGGGATCGAGCCGAACTCTATCTTTAATAAATATGTTAAGCCATCATTCGCCAAGTATTTAAATGATCCGGCAACCCATAATGCGGGTGACTTACCGGAATATTTAGATGAGTTTGTGGAGGCAATACCCCGGGGACAGCTTGGAAAAGATTTGACAACAATTAAGGATAACATATCTAATTATTCGAGAGCTATTATAGACAGTGATGATATAATACGGTTTTTTGCCGATATTAATAATATTGATCGAATACTTGTAGCTATACTGGCTAAACGTCTTCTAGTGACAAGTAAAACACTAAAAGATGCAATGTATAAGGCAGGAGATAGTATATATAATATGATAGTATATAGTATGTATAATATACGTGAAAATATGACCGCCTTTCAGTATGATGGGAAGAATGTGTATAATGTCGCAGATGATGCATATGATGACGTGAAGAAATTATACGACTACATGTTGGCCAAGAAACCGAAAAAGGGGAAAGCTCTACCACAAAAAGTTATAAAAGCTATCCGAAATTATTTAACTAAATCCCTTAGGCTGAGACCTGAGCGACAAGCTTTAATTGACTCCCTCAAGCGATCGATGAAGAAAACTGTTATTGACGTTTACAAACTTCTGATCGATAACCGTTTGCTGACCAAAAAATTAGTGAGTGACGAGGATACTGCAGTTGCTAATCAAGTGAGTTTATGGCCTCCTAATTTGCAGGAGTTAACCATCTATGGAGGTCCGGCCACGGAAGTTGACATCAATAACGAATACAGACTGATAGTGTTCAAAGATCTTCCAAATACTATAACCAAGCTAAACACCGGATCACAACCGATTATTTATCCAACCTTCCCTCAGCAATTACAGTCCTTGGGTATGGCCATTCACCCCAGACAAAAGGTAATTAAGTTAACTGATACTCAACTAACTGACTGTTTATTATCCATTGTTGATGACGTGACCATCACTTTTCCGGGAACATTACGCACTCTAAAGATTTACCATTACGCTGGAAATGTTGATTTATCATTACCGAACAGCTGTCAACAATTAATGATTGATGGACATCAACCTGGTGGTAAATCTGGTGTATTAAGGATTAATAATTTTGGAAATAAGTTAGACACGCTGGTCATCGATCATCATAAGGCAGTATTACCCAGCTTCATTAATGCTGATAGTTTACGTGTAGTTTATCTTCACCGGTTCGCTAGTATAAAGTTCAGGAAGAGAGATGATGGTAAGGTCCTACCTCCGACACTTGAATACTTGTATTTGGGTGGTAATTTCAACCAGCCATTACCACCATTACCAGAGGGTCTGAAACACTTAGTCTTATCCGATAACTTTGATCAACCAAGTATATATTCTCGCATCAAGAGAAGGGAATTGTCTAGTAATGACATTAGACGACTTCAACAAGCAAGAATTTTCCCGACCAGTCTAAAGACCTTAGACTTGGGTAAATCCTATTTCGGTCCAGAACCAATACAAGATAAATTACCACCCCAATTGGAGGAACTATATGTGGGACCAAAGTATAACCAGGAAGGACAATATGATATTCCCACTAGCGTAAAGAAGTTTCACGCTGACCCTGGAAGTTATCTATTTGACATCACGAAAGGAATATCCGTGAGTCCTGGTCAACCACAACTTATTATTGCCGATGCCTTAACCCAAACCCGTTTCCTATCTAATTTCCCTATCCCCGCTTCGTTACACACCGGATGATATGATGGAGCATATTATTCCCGTGGTCGTTATCCTGAGTTGGTGTATCAACCAATATCAGTTCTTCACCTGCGTCGTGGTTTAAACATTGATCCGCCATATTACCCAGATGGATACGAGAAATTTGTTCTTGATGATTATGGGGAACCAGTAGATGATGGTGTAGTGCACTATTAGGTAATCCGATTGCCAT
>JAGMEA010000048.1 GCA_023128415.1 Candidatus Babeliales bacterium | reverse complement strand
AGTTTATTTTTATACAAAGCAAAGGATGCAGACGGAAATATTAAAAGCGGACAACTTGATGCTAAAAATAAAGACGAATTAGAAAGGAAACTGAAGAATTTAGGGTTGGCTGTTATTTTTTTTAAAGAAGAAAAAGACAAAAAATCAACAATAGAAATATCAAAAATTTTAAAGAGAGTCAGCATCGTAGATAAGATGCTTTTTACGCGTCATTTGGGAGTTATGTTAAAAGCTGGTCTGCCTTTTTCCAGATCAATTGCGGTTTTATCTGAACAGACAAACAATGCATATTTTGTAGATATTTTGCAGCTGGTTCAGGAAGACATTCAAAAAGGAAGCTCTTTGGCTGATAGTTTAGCAAAACATCCGAAAGTTTTTGATAACCTATTTGTCAGTATGATAAGAGTTGGAGAGATGGGAGGTAATTTAGAAGAGGTGTTAGATATTCTTTACACACAATTGAAAAAAGAGCATGAACTGTCTTCCAGAATAAAGGGAGCGATGATGTATCCGGCGGTAATAATTTTTGCGATGATCGTGATAGGTACTTTAATGATGATATTTGTTGTGCCGTCTCTTCTTAATATTTTTAGAGAAATGGAAGTTGAGCTTCCGCTTTCAACCCAAATAATTGTATTTGTTAGCGATGCATTGAAAAATCATGGAATCCTTATTTTTTTGGGATTTATTATTCTAGCAAGCTTGTTTTTTCAGTGTATCAAAACTTCAAAAGGAAAAAAGTATTTTGATTATTTCCTGTTGCGATTGCCGACGATAAAAGGAATAATCGCTAAAGTTAATATGGCGAGATTTTCAAGAACGCTAAGTTCTATGATTGCTAGTGGCATTTCAATTGTTGAAGCGCTAAAAATTATTTCTGATACGCTGGGAAATACTTATTATAGAGAATCAATAAAAGATGCTTGCCATCATGTTCAAAAAGGCATAGAGCTTAGCGAGGTAATTGGTAAACACGAAAAGCTTTATCAACCATTAATGATTCATATGATTGAAGTTGGCGAAGAAACAGGAACTTTAGAGGATACTCTAAAACAAGTCGCAGAATTTTACGAGAGTGAAATTGAACAAATTACTTCTAACCTATCTTCTATAATTGAACCAATTCTGATGCTCATAATAGGAGGTGCAGTGGGATTTTTCGCCATTTCTATGATCCAACCGATGTATGGGATTATGGACTATATGTAAGCGGAGTTTGAAAGTTTATAAGGTCTGCAAAGTCAAAAGTTTGTAAAATTTAATTTTTCAAATCTAAAAACCATGAAAAAAGAATTTTTATTAAATATATTTAAGGAAAGAAAATTCGTATTGTTTTTTAGCATTTTCGTTTTAATTTTTTCAATACTTACTTTTACTTTTGCTAGTGCTGGTGATAATACTTTTAAATATTATTTAATAAAATTTTCCGTAGTATTTGCTATTTTAGTGGGTGTGCTTTTCTTGTTCATATTAATTAATAAAAAGTATATAAGGAAAATTAAAAACAATAAAAAGCTATTTTTATTTGGCATTATTCCGTTTTTAATAGCAGTAGCGTTGATTCTGCTAATTTTTATTGTGAGTTTTCTGTGTGTATTAAAAATGTCATTGGACCCATTGAGCTATTCAATTATGAATTTCTTTAATTGGAC
>JAGMEA010000047.1 GCA_023128415.1 Candidatus Babeliales bacterium | reverse complement strand
CTCTAATAAATATTCAAAATATTGTTTGAGAAATTTTTCTACAATTCTAAACCACGGAGTCGATAGAATTGTTCTATCGGGAGCTAAAGCAGATATCTCTTTTGGTAAAGTAAAAGTGCTAAAACCAATAAATATTTATCTATTTGGAAAGATGGCTCTAGGGGTCGGTGAGGCTAAAATTAATATTTCTAAAATATTCAGAGAATCTGTTAACCATGTATTCACTAGAATATTTAGAAATAAAGAAATTCTTAAATATATTAATTATGTTATTGACATTAACGATGGGGTTGGGTTAGAACACCCTAGAGAGTTTTATATGCCCGGAACCATCGTTAATTTTAAAAAAATAAAAGACCTCGAGGTAGCAAACGACACAGTAATGTGCTCAGCGTATGCGGGCTACAGTCGAGCAGAATCTTTGGCTATAGAAATAGAAAATTATATTAACTCAAATAACTTTAAGAGCAAATTTTCTGAAACAGGTTATGATGTTAAAGTTCTCATTGTTAGAGTCAAAGATGAGTTTGATATTACAGTATGTTTACCATTCATAGCACGATATACAAAAAGCCTCTCCTTTTATAAGCACAGATTAATAGAGGCAAAAGAAGATATACGAGAGAAGATAGCGAAGTTAATTAAGGGAAGAAAATTTAATTTATATATGAATACAAAAGATAGAGCGTGTTACGGTTATATAACCGTCTTCGGTACGGCATTAGATAAAGGTGATTATGGAATAGTAGGAAGAGGTAATAAATATAATGGAGTAATAAGTCTTAGCCGGGGGGCCAGCCCTGAGGCTGTGAGTGGGAAAAATCCCGTTCATCATGCAGGTAAATTATATAATGTCATTAGTCAAGATATAGCTAATGAAATTTATAAAAAGTTTAGGGTTGAAAACTATATAAATATCGCTACTAAAAATGGCCTGCCTTTAATCAACCCACCATATATTGTAGTGAAGTTATGTGGAGGTTCTATTAATAAAAACATTATCGAAAGTATTATAAATAAAAAAATAAAAAATATTAAAGAATATACTAACAAAATAGTTCGGTTAGACCCAGTTTTTGAATTTCATCTTTTAAAAAGTATAAAAATGTTATAAATTTTGATAAAGGTTTTAATATAACTGTATTTTGTGTTCCTTGCTATCGCTTCTGATCTTTAAAACTTATGAGTAATCCAAAACAAAACATAGACAAACAAGACGTCCAGGTTTTTGACGCCGCTACCGGCGAGAATAATACATACGATTTAAAGAGTCGCGAAGAAAAAGAAAGAATAATAGAGGAAGATGTCAGAAAACACTGGGATATTCGTGCGCAAAGACCCGATGTTCAAAGTGTCATGTCAACACGACACACATTGGAGGAAAATAAACGCGCTACTGTCGAAGGACAGAGAGAGGTATTTGAGTTTCTAGAAGGGTTGGTTAAGAACAAGAAAGTATTTGAGCTTGGGGTTGGTATTGGTCGTATGACCGCCGAAATTGCAAAGAGGGCAAAAGAAGTTGTCGGTAATGATATATCTCCTGTCATGTTGGAACGCGCAAGACAAAATCTAAAAGATTTTGATAATATACAATTACTCCTCGGAAAAATCACCGAATTGGATTTATCTCCAAAATCTTTTGATTTAGTATTTGTATCAGCTGTTTTGATGCACATTTTAAATCCTAGAGAGTTAAGGGTTACCATAAAAAAGATGCAGGAATTAAGCGATAAAATTTTTATATTAGAGCATACATATAATAAGGGTTTAACTTCTTCGATTTCTAAGTACTCAATTCTTAGAAAGATAGAAGAATATCAGAAACTGTTTGTACCGTATAGACTAAATAAGCAAAAAAAGCATCGTTATGTGGGCGACAATTTTACACTCATGCTTTTTGAAAAAATCTGAATCGGAAAAAATACCGAGACGTATTAATAGAGAAAGTCAAAAATAGCCGAGACTTTCAAGGTTGGCGTTAATGATTTAATTAAATAGACGTTATGTATTCAGGAAAAGATATAAGACAAAAATATTTAAATTTTTTTAAATCTAAGGGACATGTCATAATTCCCAGTTCTTCGTTAGTCCCAGAAAACGATTCATCAACCCTTTTTATTAGTTCAGGAATGCAGCCTTTGGTTCCATATCTACTCGGCAAAAAACATCCAGAAGCAAATAGACTATGTAATTCACAAAAATCATTTAGGGCTGAGGATATTGAAAAAATTGGAGACAATTATCATACTACTTTTTTCGAAATGCTTGGGAACTGGTCGCTCGGAGATTATTTTAAAAAAGAGCAACTATCTTGGATTTTTAGTTTTTTAACTGATGAGCTTTGTATTAACCCTAATCGTCTATATGTCACCGTTTTTCGTGGTAACAAGAATATGGGCATTGAAAAAGATACAGAATCAGTAGAAATTTGGGAAAAATTGTTAAAGGGAAAAGGGATTGAAGTTAAAGATATCGATTGTTCAGAAAAGAATGGTATGCAAGACGGCAAGATTTTTTATTATGATGAAAATAAAAATTGGTGGTCGCGATCTGGCTTACCTATCAATATGCCAATTGGTGAGCTTGGGGGACCTGACAGCGAAATTTTTTATGATTTAGGCACGGATTTGAAAAAGCATGAAAATTCTCGTTGGGCGGATCTACCCTGTCATGTAAATTGCGATTGCGGTCGTTTTATTGAGATTGCCAATAGTGTATTTATGGAATTTAAAAAGACAGAGAATGGATTTGAGAAAATAAAACAACGAATTGTTGATTTTGGCGGAGGACTCGAAAGAACAGTTATGATAGCACAAGGACTTGATAATGTTTTTGAAACTGATTTATTTATTAATATTATTAAAAAAGTTGAACAATTGTCTGGCAAAAAATACAGAGAAAATATCAAGGCTTTTGAAGTAATTGTCGATCACCTTAAAGCTTCAACTTTCATTATGGGTGATGATAAGGGAATTTCGCCCTCAAATATAGGTCAAGGTTATATCGTAAGGAGACTAATCAGACGAGCAATTAGATTTGGCAGACAGCTTGGTATAAAAAAAGATTCTTGGACTAAAGAAATTGCCAAGGTTGTTGCTTGCGATTATGACGATATTTATCCAGAGCTCAAGCGAAATATTAATTTTGTTATTGATCAACTAAAAGACGAAGGGGCAAAATTTAATAAAACAATTGAAAAGGGGTTAAAAGAATTTGGAAAAATACACAACCAAAAAATTATTAGCGGAGAAAATGCCTTTAATTTGTATCAAACTTATGGTTTTCCGATAGAAATGACGAAAGAACTGGCTGAAGAAAGAGGTCTTAGGATTGACGAAGAGGGATTTAAAAAAGAAATGGAAAGACATCGAGAATTATCACGCACCGCTTCCGCCGGAATGTTTAAGGGTGGCTTGGTGGATGTTAAGGAAAAAACAATGCGACTTCATACTGCAACCCATTTAATGTTGGCTGCTTTACGAAAAGTACTTGGTAATCACGTCGTCCAGATGGGTAGCAATATTACCTTAAAAAGGTTACGTTTTGATTTTTCGCATAGTGTGAAGATGACATTAGAGCAAATACAACAAGTTGAAAGTATCGTTAATGACGCCATAGAGAAAAATCTTCCTGTAAAATGGCAAGAGATGACTCTTAAAAAAGCCAGGGAGATCAATGCTATTGGTGTTTTTGAACTTAAATACGGAGAAAAAGTTAGGGTTTATACGATTGGCGATGAAGGTAGCCCGGTCAGCCGTGAAATTTGTGGAGGCCCGCATGTTAAAAACACTGGAGTTCTAGGCCATTTTAAAATCCAAAAAGAAAAGAGTTTATCAGCGGGAGTCAGAAGGATAAAAGCAATTTTAGAGTGAGAATAATGAATAAAATACTAAA
>JAGMEA010000046.1 GCA_023128415.1 Candidatus Babeliales bacterium | reverse complement strand
TTAATCTATGCTGGTACTGGTTGTAAATTTCAATTTCCATTTGTGAACTTAGGCTTAGTACCGGAATTCGGTTCAACTTTTAACTTACCAGCCTTGATAGGATACCAACGTGCTGCAGAGTTGTTTTTTTTTGGAGATTGGTTTACAGCAGAGGAAGCTGAGAAAATGGGAATGATTAACAGAACTTTTTCAGAGAGTGAATTGATAGAAAATGTTATCGTATTAGCTGAAAAATTAGCTGAAAAACCACCAGGAGCTTTAAGAAAAACTAAGGAGTTAATTAAAAAACACTACTTAGGAAATCTTTCGAAATTAATGCCTGAAGAAGGAGCAGAATTCGTAAGAAGTCAGAAATCCCCAGAAGCTCAAGAAGCTTTTAAAGCTTTTTTTGAACGTCGAAAGCCTGACTTTTCTAAATTCATATAATTACTTTAATCCTTCTTTTCTTCATATTTTCTTAATTCCTCAATAATATCTTTATCTTGTAAACCAAGTGATTGCAATAAGACGTTTAATTGAATTTTAGCATTTTCGGCCTTATTTTTTTTTGCTATATGTAGTGCTTTAATAAATTGATTCTTTGCTTCTTTTTTTTCACCTAGATAAAAATAGCATTCTCCTACATAGCTTAGACCCTTTAAAATTAACCCTGAATAATTAGAATCAATTGCTCTGTTTGTTCCTTTTTTAAAATACCTTAACGCTTCTTCTATGTTGTCATTTTTCTTTTGGAGAATTCCTAAGTTAAAATAGGAAGTAATGATTCCTTTATTGTCATTAAGCTCTTTAAAAGCTTTCAACGTTTTTTTATATAATTCAAAAACAACATCCCATTGTTCAGTTTTCTCATGAATGTAAATCAAATTCCCCAAACAGTCTAAGAAGTTATAAATGTCGTTGTGATCTGAACAGATAGCACTACAATCTAAAAAGATATCACAGGCATCATCCAACTTATTTAGTTTTATATAGTTATTTCCCATTCCTTTTAAGCAAGTAATCTGTTCTAGAATTTGATTCAATTCTTTATATATATTAAAAGCCTTTTCGTAGAGTTTAATTGATTTAGAATATTCACTTTTTTCAAAAAATAAAACTCCCAAGACTCCATATACCGCTGCTTGACCTAGTCTATCTTTTTGTTTTTTAAAATGAGCAAGGCATATCATATAATTATTTTCTGACTCTTCATACTTTTTTAATTGTAATTGTATTAGAGCTATATCACTAAGTTCCTTGATATAATTTGCATTTTTCCCTATTTGATCCATTGCTTTTAAATTTTCTAACTTGCCTTCTAAAATCCGATTTAACTCTTCTTCGGTTAACTCTCTCTCATTTTCAATCATAAGGGAAAATAAAGTATTGTTTTTTTACAAAACTTAAAATCTTATAATAATTTTTCCAGAATTTCTGCTGAAGATTTGACAAAATCAGGACATAAAGTTTTAAATAAATTGTTTTCAATTGCATGTCTCTTACCTTCAGGAGTATTAACATCACAATCAAGCAATTTATTACACGTAGTTGAACCAT
>JAGMEA010000045.1 GCA_023128415.1 Candidatus Babeliales bacterium | reverse complement strand
GGAACCCTCTGAATTATAGGACATATGAGGTGTGACAATCACATTAGGAAACGATAGTAAAATATGATCTTTTCCCGGATGCTTATCTTTTAAAACATCCAATCCTGCACCAAAAACTTTTTTATTTTTCAAATTATCAACCAAGACATCTTCATTGATAATCCCACCACGTGCAGTATTAATAATTATAGCCCCATCCTTCATGAGTTGAAACTCGGACTCATCTAATAAATTTTCAGTCTCTTTTGTAAAAGGAACATGTAGGGAAATTACATCGCTGGACTTTAATAAATTTTCAAAATCATCCTTAGTAGAATCTTTATCTGTATAAAGAATTTTCATACCAAAGCCATTTTTTGCTATTTCAGCCACACGCTGACCAATACGTCCCCAACCAACTATCCCTAACGTTTTATTTATAAGCTGCTTGCCTGTATATCGACAGTGATCAAAAATTCCATTACGTAAATCATTTGCTGCAAAAAATGACATTCTAGATACAGCTAACATTAACCCTATGGCATGCTCAGCAACAGCTTCTGTCGCATAGCCTGGTGCATAACAAACGGTAACTTTATTTTCGCAAGCTGCATCTAAATCTATTCCATTAAAACCTGTTGTAGCTAAAGAAATTAATTTTAAATTTTTTGAAGCAGCAGCAGAAATAACTTTTTTGGAAATCGGTACTAGGGCACTAACAATAATGTCTGAATCCCCAATAACCTTGATTAGCTCGCCTTCATCCCAAACCTGTTTATCATGAAAAGAGATTTCCGCTATTTTTTCTAATTTAGATATATCTTCAGGAATCAAACAAGCTCCTCCAATAACAACAATTTTCATTTATAAACTCCAATATCCTTTTTTAACTCTTTTAGCATCCAGTGCCTAAGTTTTGTTTCTAAAAAATTTAAACGTTTCCTTCCTTCTTCAATAGAGTCTAAAAGGTTATTATTTAAGAATAAAAGCTTTGATAAAAATGAGGGCATTTTTTTAATTGAATATATCGACCTTCTATATTTTGCTAAAAGTTGCCTCTCTTTTCTTACATCTTTTAAAAATTCTTTTATTAGCTGAAAGTGATCAGTGCTTTCAGTAGCAAGATATTTACTTTGGATATCGACAAAAAGCTCTGTAATAATTTTTTTATCAGAAAGAACATTCAGCTCACTCAAAGAAAAGTCTCTCCAATTAAACCAATGCTCATCATCTAAATAAATTTGCATTTTTTGTACTTCATATAAGAAGTATGCATAAATTATACCTAGCCCTAGTAATAAATATTTAGCTTTATCTAATAGACTAGATTTTTTATCGGCTTCATTAATTATACTCTGTGCCCTAGCATCACTTTCTGATAAAGAAGTTGCATTAACACTATTTTGAGGACAAAAAAGATTTTCATCGCTTGAATTTTGCTCAGCTTCAGAACCTGAAACGGCCGCAACAGAACTGTGGCCAGCATCCTTGATTTGTGAACCAGAAGAATTATGAATGATCACTTCCGGAGCAACTCTAACTCTAAGAAAAATAGTTTTTCCATTAGATGTAGGCAATTCAACAGGAATAGATGTACTCTCGCCTACAGCCAAACATGTTCTGAATAATAACAATACTAGTGCTAGCCTTTTCATGATAGTCTCCTAAAAATTGGTCAAAGCTAGACTAGCTAACAAATTCTTTATTGAAAAGTGGAGCCTAAAATCAGCCCAATTGGGAGTTCAAATAGAGCTTTCCCCAATAATTGTATCCAATATATGCTACATAAAGGAGAATCAATAAACCTCCCTCAAATCGATTTATCTTACGTCTTTTAATAATACCAAAACCAATAATACCGAAAGCTAAAAACATAAATGGTGCAATACTTCTTAAATACTGTAAGTGTACAGGGGAAGGAGCTGCGATGGCCAAAAATCCTAAAATCAAAGTTGCTTGTTCTAAAACAGAGCCTAGTGAATTACCCAACATTAAAGAATAATCTTTTCGTTTCATTGCACTCATACTAACTGATAGTTCAGGCAACGAAGTCCCAACAGCAAAAATTGTTGCTCCCAAAGTACTTAGGGAAAGATTAAATACTTCTGCCAACGCAATAGCATTTCTAACAGCAAGTTCTGAAGCAGCTAATAAACCAACCAAACTAAAAACTAATTTTAGAATAATCCACGGTTTAGAAACAACAACTAGTTTTTTAACACGCTCTTTAGAAAGCTCTGCTTTTTCTTTTACAATTTTTTTTACATGTCTGGCTTTCCACAAAATCAACAAACAATAAACATATAGGCCTATTAACAAAACTCCATGTACCGCAGTAAGACTCCCTATGATAAAAACAGATGACATTACTAGAGAGGTAATTAGAAGCATAAAAACGAAATTGTCATACTCGCTTTTAAGAATATGAATGCTTCCTGCAAAGAAAGCAGGAATTCCTAAAACTAAAGCTAAATCACTAAAATTGGAGCCTATTATATCGCCAGCAGATAAAGATCCAACCCCTTTCAAAATAGAAGTTATTGAAACAGCAAGCTCTGGAAACCCCGTAGACACTGACATAATTATGAAACCAACAAAAAAAGTTGATAACCCAAAAACATGCGCCATTTCTTCAGAGAATTTTACAGCTTTATCACCTGCCCACCATAATAAAACGATACCTGCAAATATTCCAATAAAATTTCCAAACATTATTAAATTCATATTTTTTCCAAAATTTAGATTCCAATCAACTCAAGAAAAAATAAAAAATCAAATGGAATACAATCAAGAAAACTATTTAGTCTAAACTTTTTGCTCAATTTCGTTACGACAATAAATGGGAAAGCCCACGATCTTTAGTCGT
>JAGMEA010000044.1 GCA_023128415.1 Candidatus Babeliales bacterium | reverse complement strand
TTAGCCTTGGGTGTATGTCAGAAAAAGGAGTGTAATGAAAAAAAAATTCTTTTTGTTATTTATCTTTCTTGTTTTGAATAAAACCTTTTCAGAATCTTTATTTCTAAAAGATTATTTTAAACGAGTTTTATCTGATTTAGAATCTGGTGAAAAAAAATCAAAAGTTGTTCGTGACTGTCATGTTTCGCTTGGAGAACTTAAGCATGGAATTGCTTTATTTGATAATGTTTTAATTAGATTTGAACGATTGAGGTTTGCAGGGTTAGAAGGTTTAGAAGATATAGATGGTTTTGAACAGTTAGAGTTACAATTTAAAAATGTTTATGAAGAAGCTTTACCTTTAAATTCACTTACATTGGAAGAGATTTGTGAGTTTGCTGAAAAAATTGAACTTTTAGTTCCATTGATAATAATGTTTGATGCGTTGGTATTAGATCTACAAAAAAATATTTATTCGGAAGAATATTCTAAGTTGTTAGATTTTTTACACGAGTTAAACAACTTTACCTATAATTATTTCGAAAAAATTTATAATAGTATAAAAAATGATTTTTCTAGAGAAGTAGAAAGACCTAAAAATAGTAAAAAATATTGGAGTGTTACAAATATCAAGAACATAGTATTTACTACAGCTCTGTTGGCACTTTATTTGAAACAGAGGAGTTTAGAAAAAACAGTTGGAAATATTCAAATTTCTCGAATAGCCCTTGATGATTACGAACAACCGGGGGATGCACCTCAAAGGGATGGTCCAAGAAGAGATCCACAGGTTGATGAAAAAGTTGAAAGCTGGCTTCGATTGTCTCAGGGTAGCCAAGAGAGAGATGGTTTTGCTAGTTAATATTTCTTTTTATTGATAAATAGTAATAACTTGACATTTTTGGAGGTGTTTTGTCCTTAATTGTGTATCAATTTGGTTGAAAGTTATAAAGTATAGAGGTGAAGATTTCGTTTTGTTAAAATTGGCCTGGATAAGGTTTTTTGATTACTTATTGCTAGAAAGGAACGGTAATGGTTAGGAAGGCAGTTAAGGTTTATTTGCTTCTTTTGACATTTGGCTTTTCGTCAATGTTGTTAGAAGCTGGAGTTAACCCGTTTAAAGTTTTTGGAGAAAGTGAATTTACTGAGGTTTTTGCAAAAGATCCACGCTTTAATGTAAATACTTATTTAAAATATAAGAGCTTGATTAATGAGTTAACCTGTATTGCTTCTGGTGATAGTGAAATCAATCTAGGGCATTATGTCTCAGATAAATTGAACGATGCTTTAAGGCATTTATTTCTAGGTACTTTTCCAGATGCTTTTACTTTTAAACATCGCATTGAAAATACTTTGACTATGATTAATGTTGAAGCTGTGGTGGTAGATGGTTTAAATCCAGATTTAATTGAAATTAAAAAAGAAACGTTAAGAAATTTTAAAAACATTCTTGTGATAGGGTTCTTAATTCCTGATGAATTTATTAATGGTTGTGCAAATCCTGGAGCTGGACGAATCGCTGCAAGTTGGTTATTGGGTCGGTGCGAATCTGTTGCAAATAATAAAGCAAAAATTGCTGCATATGTAGGTGGTGGAAGTGCCTTAGTTGGTATGATAGCATTTGCTCTTTGGGCTGAAAAACAAAATGCAGTAGCAGATACAAAAGAGTTATATAATAAGTTAGGTGGTAGAGTTGAGGATGGTGCTCTTCATGAACTAGCTGAGCAACAATCAGCTGCAAAGGCATCAAAAGCTGCATTAAAAAGGGCTGCAAAAGGAAAGGCCGCAGCTAGTGATCAAGCAGCTAGTGATCGAGGTGATGATCGTTCCAGCGTTTCATCTTTAGACCTAGGTGGGACAGTTGAAGTTGTTGAAATTCCTGCAACGAAAAGGGATGAGGATGAGTTGTCTGAAGTAGGTGCGGATACTGAACGTGATTCTGCTGCTCAAAAGTTGTGGGGTAGAGTTAATGGGGCTTTGAAAGTTGTAAGAGAAGCTGTTACTAAATTTGGTATTACAGAAGAAGATGCTCCTGAATACGATACCTTAGAGTCTAGAACTAAAAGAGTTAAAGCTATTGCTAGAGAATTAGGTTACACAAAAATAGAGCTTGGAGACGTTGGTAAAGAACGAGTTAATTTAACCGGACAAGTTAATACTCTGCGAAGACGAATGTTGACTCCTAAAAGAGTGCTGAGAGATCTGGAGCCAAAAATAGAAGCGTTATTAGCAAAAGAAGAGTCTTTGAGTGATCGTGAACGTCGTCGTCTCGATAAGCTTACCGACCAACGTATTTTAGCTGAGAGTTTTTGCGGAGAATTAAATACAACCTTAAAGCCGTTAGAAGAGAAATTAACACGTGCTTCAGAGAGAGCAGGGCAAGTTGAGGAGCTTAGGGATCAACTTAAAGCAGAAAGAGAAGAGCACATTCGAAATATTGAAGAGGAACTTAGAAAGACCCGCAGTTGGATTGCTAGACAAAGGGTTGCTTGGCAACAGAAACAAGAAGCAGAAAGGGCAAGAGCTGAAGGAATTAGAACAGCCGAGAAAGCTGCTAAGACAAGGGCCCAAGAAGCTAGGATAGCCAAGGGAGAAGGTGCTGGTGTAGGTGATGGCGGTGCTCCTGCTTAATTATTAATTTATTTTAGTTAAGGGCCTAGGAAAATTTCTCTAGGCCCTTTTTTTATGAAAATTTTTAGGATATGGAACGAAATCCACGGTTTTTAAAAGCCGTGATGTAAACGACCAATTTTTTTCTCGATATAAATTTTTCTTTTTGTTAGGGTAAAGATACTTTAAAAAGTCTACTGTAGGGCATACAGGATGTTGAGTCTGTGGAGAGATTGTAAGACTGGAGGACATGGGTTGGAAAAACCGTAAAAGTCCTCTAGAGGATTTTTGCGATAACCAAGCTGTTTCCTCTGGCAGTTCTCACTGAAGCAGAAACCGATTTCTAATGTAAAAATTGGGATACACGGTGATTTATTACCGTAAGGATGTCACACTAATTATGTTTTCAGTATTATTCTTTAATAAATACGGCCAACCCTCTAAATTGTTAAAAGATAGTATGAACAAAATTACTTTAGCCTTTTCTTGTTTATTAGTAGGAAATCTATTTTCAGCTAATTCGGAGTTGTTTATATCAGCACAGTCTAAAAAAAATGTTCTATCTAAGAATGAATATAAAGAACAGATTGGTGAAAAAATAAAAGAGATGATTGATCAATGCTCAAGTATTGTTGAATCAATGGGGGACATTTTGCCGTCCACTGCGTCGAAAAATGTGAAGGGCAATGAAATTTTTGAAGAGCTTGTTGATATAAATGCTGTTTCAGGGGAAATTTTAAAAATTGTAGGTAACATGCAGAAAAACTTTTCTGCTAAGGCTAAGGCATTAATTGACAACGGCTTGCCTTTTAAAAAAGCAACCAAGGGTAATCTTCAAGAAATAAATAAAATAACAGAAGATTCAGTTTTAACTCTAAAAGATCAAAATAGGTTTTTAGCAAATCTAAAATTGCAGATTGGAAAAGAACTAAAACCTTCCCTATATAATAGAGATGATAAAAAAGTAGCTTTTATTATAAAGAATGTAAACTCAGACCTAAAATCACATTTAGAAGAATTAAAAAAACTTCAGACAAAAATAACTGCATGTAGTTGCTTAAAATGAAAAAAATTTTTATATCAACAGGTGAGTTGTCAGGGGATAAGTTAGGGGCCTGGTATCTGAAAAAACAAAAAGATGTAGTTTGCGAAGCCATAGGTGGAAGCTTTTTAGAGCAAGCGGGGGCTACCTTTTATGATCGTATGGAAAATTTAAGCCTTGTTGG
>JAGMEA010000043.1 GCA_023128415.1 Candidatus Babeliales bacterium | reverse complement strand
TTAACCTTTTACATTGTTGAAAATAACTTTGATGAGGTTATCCTTGTAGACTTTCCAGGATTTAACCTTATGCTTGCCAAAAAACTCAAAAGGCTAAGGCCGGATCTTAAAATAATATATCTTTCACCACCTCAGTTATGGGTATGGGGTGCATGGCGAGTAAAGAAGTTAAAAAGATATTGCAACGAGGTTATCGTTCTTTATCCGTTTGAGGTTGCTTGGTACAAATCCAGAGGAGTGACTGCTAAATGGCTAGGATATCCATTTTATAATGAATTTGAGCCCTATTTTGAACTCTCAGAACAAAAAGAAAATAAAATAGCGATTCTTCCAGGTTCTCGTGTTAGTGAGACGGTTTCATTACTTCCATATTTTGTACAAGTCATAAAACTTTTGAAGAAAAGGTATAAAGATTTAAAATTTGTTTTGCCATTAGCAGAATCCTTTTCAAAAGACTTTTTAGAAAGGGAATTTAAAAAGTTGGGTTTAGATGATTGGGAAGCAAGCATTGAGATTGTTGTAGATCAAGAACTGAAGACAAGGGCTCTTTCTCAGTGTGCACTTGCAATATCTAAGCCAGGAACTGCAACTCTTCAGCTAGGATTATTAAAGGTCCCAACAATAATTATTTACAAAACATCTTGGTTAACTTATTTGATTGCGAAATCTGTTGCTAGGGTTAAGTACATGGGGCTGTCTAATTTATTGCTAGGGAGAGAAATTTGTTCGGAGCTTATCCAAAAAAAATGTTCTCCTGAAGAGATTTTTAAAAAAACTTCTGAAATTTACGAGCAATTTTTATCTAACGATTCTTTCTATGTGAAAAACCTTAAAAATTTATCTGAGCTTCGAAAGATGCTGAAAGCTCCTAGAGGCCTTTGACAGCTTTTACATTTCTAGCTATAAGTGGACCTATTAACTAATTAACACAACTTTAGTAAATACATAATTAAGGTTCATCATGTCATCTAAGTTTAGACAACGGGTATTTTTATTTATCTTTGGGGGATTGTTAATTTCCAAGGCTTTTTTTCCTTTAAGTGTAGAAGAAAAAGTATTAATTAGGGCTGATTTGGAAAAGCAGATAAAAGGTGTTTCCTTTTATCTTAATACAAGACTATTAATTAATAATAATGAAGACCGTATTAAAGCTGATTATGGAATAGAAAATGTTCCTGTAAATGAATATTCGCTATCTGAGGCAGTTCGCAATAATGAACTTTCAAAATTAAATAATGTTAGTGAGCAGTTTTATAAAATAAAAAATGATTCTGGTTTTGAAGGCAAAGTTTGCGGCTTGCTTTTTGAATTACATAAAATTTTACATTTTGTTGTTGGATGTAACTGTGAGCTAAAACTAGTTGAAAATCATTTCAATGTTGATAGTTATATTAAAACTTTGATTGCAAAAAACGCACAATTACTTGCCACTTTAAAGAGTTGGCCTTTGTATAGCACTTTTTTGTTTCCTGGTAGAGCTGCTATGGGAAAGTTAAAAAAATTAAAAACACACTTGAAAAGTATCCTTGCTTCTAAAAACTTTAAGGTTGGGGCTTATTCTTTGGCAGGAGTTACAGCTTTGGGGCTAGGGTATGATCTAATTAAATGGGATCCGTCTTTTTGTAAAACTGTTCAGGATATTGGGGTTATAACTTTTAATACTATGCGTTTTTTAAGTGGCTATTTATTAAGCTTTGGAGAGGGTGTTGGAAAATTTTCTTTAAATTGCATGACAAGCGAAGAATTTAGAAAAGCAACAGCAATGTATGTTTTAGGCATAGCTGGTGTTTTGTACTATTTAGATTATATGGAAAACAATGGAGATGCTGAGCCCAACTTTTTACCAGCAAAAATTTTAGATTCTATTTCTAAGCTTGGGGATTTATCCAATGGCTCTTGGCTAAAAAGAACAGCAGTTTTATCCTTTATTGGATTACAACTTATAAACGACAATGTTGTTTATGGGCTATTAAAGAGTAATGGAAAGCTGGGTATGCATATGAATGCTGAAGGAAAAATGTTAGGTATTGGGGATTTAGGCCTTAGATCGGTACCATTCTTCATTTTTTTAACTCATGCCTATAATAGTGCTGCATGGAAAAGATTGAAAAAATATTTGAAAAGCACTGATAGAAAAGTTGATCAAGCTACGCATATTTTTTGGAGTTTTGTTGAAGCAATTGGAGTTGTTGGTTTTTCTGCTCTTGTTACTAATTGGGTTTTTACAGTTAGCGATGAAATTCAAAATGTTAAAATTGAGGCGTAAAAAATTAGATTTATAAGATAACCATGCTTACGATATACTTTCTGAACAATAGATCTTGCAACAAGAGAAAAGAAAGGTCGTAAGCATGGTCCCGAATAAATTTTTTTCAGTTTTTTTATCGTTATCACTTTTATATTCTACAAACATTAAGGCTTTCAACAGTCCAAATACTTTTCGTAATGAAGAAGTTGGATCTGGGTTTAATAGAGGAACCTTGTTAGGGTTAGCCGTTGCGGGAGCTTCAGTATCCTTAGCTAGTTATCTAAATTTGTATAAGTTTTATACTCTTTATCAAATTAATAATAATTTACGACAATAAACGGGAAAGCCC
>JAGMEA010000042.1 GCA_023128415.1 Candidatus Babeliales bacterium | reverse complement strand
TAGCTATCATGGGGCGAAGCAGGAAGCTACTACTAAAGTTTAGTGATTGGTAGTTCACATGATAATGTCTTTGGTATATTATTTATTTAACCATAGGCTAAATTATTGTTTTTACATGAAAAAAAGAATTATATCCCTAGTAAGATTACTAACTCTGTCCTCATTGTTTGGTAGCCATAGATTTGACTCTTTCCGGACGTTTTTACATACAAAAATTGCCACGTTAAAAAAACCATATTTTTTATCTGATAATGATCAAGAAGATTGGATTGTTCGAGACGACCTTGATACTTATGGGAACAGTGCTAGAGTTATTTGGATAGGGCATTCTACTTTTCTTATACAAATTGCAGGAATTAATATTTTAACGGATCCTGTTTTTTTTGATATATCATTTTTTTACAGACGTGCCGTAAAGCCAGGCTTACGAATAGACGAACTTCCAGAAAAAATACATTTTATAATACTTTCACATGATCATATAGATCATATGTGTGCCAAAAGCTTATTAAAGCTTAGAGACAGAACGTCTATTGTTTTGGTTCCTAATGGATTGAAAAAATGGTTTAGAAGAAGAGGTTTTAACAATGTTGGGGAAATGGGATGGGGAGAATCAGTATCGTTTCATATTTCGGGAAATAACATTATATTTACATTTTTACCAGCAAACCATTGGTCTGGTAGAGGCATTTTGGATGCTTATGAGAATGTTTTATATGGAAGCTGGTTATTAAGTACAGATGATTTAAAAATTTATTTTGCAGGTGATTCTATTAAAGGAGAACATTTTAGGGAGATTGGAGAAACATATAGTCCAGATGTTGCCCTTTTACCTATTGCTCCAAATGAACCAAATTATTTAATGAGGCGCACTCATTTAAGTACAGAAGAAGCATGTGAAATGTTTTTAGCTTTAAAAGCAAAAATTTTAATTCCTATGCATTGGGGAACATTTAGATTTGGTACCGAACATTTTGATGAACCAGTTAAGAGAATTGTTATTTGGTGGGACAGAAATAAGTCAAAATTAGAAAATAAAATTTTAAAAATTGCTAAATTTGGTGAGCCTGTAGAGTTAAAATAAAGTATGATTGATTCTAAAGAACTTTTAAAAGAAATTCAGTTACAATTTTCTAAGTCTAAAAATCCTAAAAAGGTTCAAGAATTTATTAAACAACATGAAAATCAGTTATCCAATCTTTCTGTTAGAGAAGGCCTAAAAGCCATTAATCGATCTAAAAAATAAATAGTTATTAATTACTTGGCAGTTCAGTTTTGTTATTTCTTAGCTTATAAACTAGGCACTTTATTACATCGGTTGCGAATAGATATGTTATTACGATTGCAATAATTAAAATTATATTTGTTTTGCTTGGTGATGCAAACTCAAATGCATATTGTCCAATGCTTGTATAAGGAATAGCCAATGTACATACAGCAACAACAAAACTTGCAATAAGTAGCGCCAAGGAAGGTTTTGATTTTAAGAAAAATGAGGGAGCTCTAATAGAGAATATAAAGGCTATCTCAGTCAAAATACTTCCTATAAACCAAGCCGATTGTAGGGTTTCAGCATTGGTTTTAAAAAGTATAAAAAATATAAAATCAAAGGTTGTGCTTACAATTCCTAAAATGACAGCGACTGCGCCAATTTTTTGAACACTATATGTGCTAGGTTTTTTTAATGTAGAGGCTTCTATATTGTCAGTTGCTATAAAAATGAGAGGAATATCCGAAAGAAAATTAATTAGAAGAATTTGTTTAGCGAGCAAGGGGGAGAATGGTATAAGTAAGGAAGATGTTCCAATTGCGAAAAAATTTCCAAAGTTAGAAGATAATGTTGTCTGTAAATACTTTGTTATATTTCTAAAAATTTTTCTGCCTTCTTTGATGCCGTCAATGATTGCTTTTAAATCTTTTTTTAACAGAATAATATCAGCTGCTTCTCTTGAAATATCATTTGAATTTTGAACAGCTATTCCTACATCAGCAATATTAAGAGCTGGTGCATCATTAATTCCGTCACCTAAAAATCCAACTTCATATTTTTTTTGTAAAAGTTGAACAATTTCGAATTTTTGTTCTGGGGAGATACGTGAAAAAATATGAACTTTTTCTACAGCTACTTCCCTCTCGGATTCTGATAACTTACTAAATTCTTCTCCAGACATTATTTCATTTGAATCAGGATGAATTATATTTAATTGTTGTCCTATATAATTTGCAATTTCTTTGCTGTCACCGGTTAATATTTTAAGCTTGAGTGCTAACTTTTGAATGCTTTTCATCGCTTGAAATGTTGATTTTTTTATAGGATCTGAAAATGCTATAAGGCCGATAAAGTCTAAGTTTGTTTCATCGACTTTTTCCAAGTCTGACTCAGGCTGAATTTCTTTTTTTGCAAAGGCTATTAATCTAAAACCTTGTTTTTCTTGTTCTTTTATCCAGTCATTAATATCAGAGCTTTCTTTTTCTCCTATATTAGATGAATTTTTAATTATAAATTCTGCTGCACCCCTAGTTATCAATTCTGTTTTATTTTCATATTCTACAATAATACTACTACTGCGACGTTGTGGGGTAAATGGTAAAGAAAAAAGTCGCTTATGATTTTGCAAGATATCCTTTTTATCCTGTGTAATAAAGTTTAAAATTGCATTATCAAAAGGGTTTTCTAATTTTATATTTTTATTGTCTTTTTTTAAACGGCATGAAAGACCAGCGTAGATTTCAAGAGGTAATGATGATTCATGTAAATAGCTTGTTGTTACAGTCAATTCATTCTCTGTTAATGTACCTGTTTTATCGGTGCATAAAACCTGGATACTTCCTAATCCTGAAATGGTTGGCAGCCTTTTAACTATAACCTTTTTTTTAGATAAAATTAGAGCACCTTTTGAAAGAGAATAAGTTATTATTGTGGGTAATGTTTCAGGAATTACGCTTACAGCTAGTGCTATATATAAGGTAACCATGTCAATGAAATTAATTTGAGATCCCTTTATAACAAGGTTTAATACAGCTATAAGAGTTAAGGATATTGCTACAAATTTTAATACAAAGTTTCCAAATTTTGATATTTCTTTTGATAAACTACTTTTAGGTGGTTTTTTAGTTAAAAGTTTTGCAATTAAACTAAATGTTGATTCTTTTCCTGTTGCAAAAACTACACCTAGTCCACGGCCACTTACAACGGTAGTCCCTGTGAATCCTGTATTTGTTGCTTGATATAATTCCGAAATGTTTTCTAGTGGGTCTATTGTTTTTTTTATTGGAATAGATTCACCGGTTAGAACAGATTCATCTATTAAAAGATTATTGATTTCAATGAATCGTATGTCTGCTGGAATTACATTTCCGGTTTCTATTGCAATAATATCACCCGGTACAAGATTTTCGATATTTATAAAAATTTCTTCGCCATTGCGAATTACTTTTATAAAAGAGGTTAAATATTGTTTTAGTAAAGAAGCCGTTTTTTGTGATTTGAACTCTTGATAAAAGCCCAATAGGACATTAATGAGTACAGCAGCAAAAATTAAGACTCCATCAATATGTTCCTTAGCAGCCAATGCTATAACTGCGGCGATTATTAATAAATAGTTAAATGAAGATTTAAATTGTTCTATTAATATTAGCCACCAACCTGTTTTTTTTGTTGATAGTTTATTAGGACCATATTGTTTTAAACGATTCGAAACTTCTTCTTCAGAGAGCCCATCCTTTTTAGCTGATAGTCCTGATAATGAGTTTTCGATACTTAATTCACTATATTTTTTAAAAAATTTATCCACACTATTTTCTCCAAAAAGATTATTGGATAGAATTAGCATTTTTTTGCTTTTAACAAGACACCGCGAAATTCGCCAGCTATAATCTATTTGATTTAGGTGGAGATGGATAGCGGTAAGACCATAGGTCTGGAGAAACTATTTTAGAATAGTTTGTTTTTCAATGTAAAGCTTTAAAATATCAATTGGTGTTCTACCAACAGAAAGGGTCCTTATCCATAAAAGAGGTTTGCAATAATCTTTGGAGATATGTTGACTAAACTCTTTTCGAATCTGCCTATTGGTTACCGTCTTGAGCTGTTAATAAATTTAGAGTGTGTAATGCTGGGATGCATCTCGATTAGTAAGTGTGTGTAGTCTTCTTCGTCATCGAATTCCAATAAATCAATATAAAGAAAGTTGCATTATTGCAAATAGGGCAGGGACTCCCCGAATCTAAGCTTGTGGCAGTCATTGACTGTGGATCA
>JAGMEA010000041.1 GCA_023128415.1 Candidatus Babeliales bacterium | reverse complement strand
AAGCTTAGTGGTCGGTAGTTCACCTCAATAATTCACTTAATAGGAAGCAAGGGTGCTTTGTGAAAAGATTATAAACTTTTAAAAGATTTTTTCAGATCTGTAAAGGCATTTTGATATTTTAGTGCGGTTGCATTTTTTTATGTTTTTCTTATGATAGTCTTATTTAGAGGGGTTTTATGAAAAGATTATTATTTATTTTGTTTTTGCTTCCTACGTTTACAGAATGTTTTGTTTCTAATTACGAATTGCAGAGTCCTAGTGGTCAAAAACTTGTAATTTTAGGAGATGCGCATAGAAAAGAAATTGACTCACTAAACAAATACCATATTGAAGTTTTTATAGAATTTATTAAACATTTGGAAAGTAATCTTGAAGAAGGAGAAACTAAGCTCAATGTAGTTTACGAGTTAGAAGAAAGATTTATTGATACTATTTCTCATTCTGACGAGAACGTTGCCTTAACTATTAGGTACTTGAATGATTTTGTAAAATCATATAGGGCAAATTTTTTTAAGTTTCGAGCTTACGATGCTAGGGGAACGTTTTCGGAGTTACTTAATTCACTTTCTGCCAATTTAGAAGCAATGATTTTTTCCAACTCCTCAGAAAGACAAAAAATGCAGCATATTATTTATACGTCTTTATGTGAGCATCGTGACGATATAACAGTTGGTCAATATTTTGAATTTTTTAAGGAAGAGTTCAAAAAGATTATGTTTTGCAGAGATAACTGGAAACAAAATTCTAAAGAATATGAAACACTAAATGTTACTGTAGAAGTGTTTCGGAAGGCACAGTCACAATTGGAAAAATTATTTAGAAATTATGAAAAGAATGAATCTTTGTTTAAAAGCATAATTAGTATTACCGAAAAAGAATTATCCCATTTTTCGTATGCAGCTGCAATTCAATTAATATTTGATCTTATATGCAGAGAAACTGATTTTGTTTTAGCTGATGCTTGCTATCTTAATCAAATTTTTAAAGGCAATATAGATCTCTTAATATGTGGAGAAGCACACGCTAAGAACCTGTTAAATTTGTTAACAAAAATGGGATATATAGTATTGTCTCAAGATGTTAATTATATTGAAAAAATGTTACCACCAGAAAAAGGTGGAAAAATAACACTAATAAGACCCAATGATTCTATGGTAGAAAGTTTTTGCCATTCTATAGCATGGCTATTTTACTAGCAATTTATTGTATTTTTTATTTTCCAATAAGGTTTATGTCTCTCAAAATATTTTCAAGATCTTCTTCGTGCTCAAGTTCGTCTTGTAAAATTTGTTCTGCGATATGGTAAGTTACCATATCTTTATCACTTACAAATTTCATGATGTTATTATAGACGTCTATAGCACATTGTTCGCTTTTTATATTTTGTCTTAATATTGACTTAACATAGGCATCCGTAGGAACCAAGTATTTACAGTTGCTAAATTTAGGCCAGTCTTCTGGTTTTAGAGGAGGGGTTTCTCCAAGTTGTATAATTCTGTCAGATAATAGCTGTGCATGAGCTAATTCTTCTTGTGCATGTTGTAAAAGTTCTCGTTGTCTGACATACACCCAAGGCTAAAG
>JAGMEA010000040.1 GCA_023128415.1 Candidatus Babeliales bacterium | reverse complement strand
CGTTTATTGTCGTAAAAAAGCAATACAAAAAGAAATTATTAAATTGTTTACAGTCACTTTTGAAGTTCACTAAAATACAACCAGTATAAAATATAATTCCTGGGGGGAACATGTGCGGCAAAAAATTCTTGCTAGCCTTTATTTTATCTGCTGCAATGCCATTAAACTCACATAATAAATTAGAACCAATTCACAATATATGCACAGTTTATCCTGATCAATCTAAAATTGTAATTAAAAGAGTCGTAGAAGAACAATTTAGATATTTATATTTTGAAACTGAAGAACAACGTTCTCAATTTCACGATGAAATGGAAAATACAATATATAATCTACTTAAAGCAAACTCTTTTGTTCTAGAAACTTTTGTACAAGCATCAATTTTTATAAAGAATTTGTTCTATAGAGTTGTAAATAACATTCCAACAGAAGAAAATTTTAATCTAGTTAATGTGATAATACACTCTTTAACAAAGTACTTTTATCAAAACAAAGACCTATTCCACAAAGATGAACAAGAAATTTTAGATCAGGTGCAAAAAATGATATGCGACTTGCAATATCAGCTAGAATTTTCATCACAAGTAATAACTATAAAATCTCCTGAATCAAATGACATTATCACCTTGGCAAATATAGAATTGAGTGAAAATAACGATCAAAAAAGCGAGGTGCTACCTAAAGAAACCTTTCAAATAAAATTTATTGAACTCATATTAGCTGGAGTAGGAGCAACTGGTGGGTTTTTATTGAAAAAAATGGGAGGAAGTGCTGCTGCTGCATCCATAGGAAAGGCAATTTACACAGTTGTAGATGTTTTAGGTGATACATTATCCCTTATATTTCCGGAAGCATTAAGAGAAAACCTAAATAAACAAAGAATCAAAGTTTTAGAAAAAGAACAAACAAAAATAGCAAACGAACTTGAGACACAAAGAAGAATATTTAGAAGAGAGCTAAAAAAGTTAAGTAATGAACTAAAAGATATGAATTCAGGGACAATGGCATTATGTACTCAATCTGAAAGTGCGTTGCATGCAATAGAAGGAGCTCCATAATGATGCTAATAAAACTTAAGACAATTGTTTTGCTATTAATAATAACATTACAAATAAATACTTATCTTAAAACAGATGGGTTTTATGTTTCTCCAGAGCAAATTCCATTTTCAGAAGATACTTTAATAAAACTTACATTTTTAATTGAGCAACTTAAAAACAACTATTCCCAAGAAAAAATTATTCGTATGCTGGCCGTCCGACTTAATACCACTCCAGAAAAAATTATTAATGCCTTAAAAAACTTGGCAAACAGCACACCCATATTGTCAGGTAATCTTAACGGATTGCCTGACAATAACCTTGAGCTAAAATCTGAAAAAGAAAATATGCTAGGACAATTCATAACAAAAAATTTTAAAATAATACTTATAACAACGTTAGCACTTTATTTTGTTTATAATATTAATACTTCCCTTTTTGAAAGGAATTCAAACCTTAGAGATAGCAATAGAAGAAACATAAATAAATTGTTCGGAGAAAACGAGAGACTAAGGGAATTTATAGAAAAAGTTTTAAAACCTATGATGGCTACAACAGCAGAACTTATAGTTTTAATAAAGGGACACGTTCAAGAAACCGAAGAGCAACGTGCAATGGTCGAAAGAGCTGAAGAAATTGTAAGTAGAGCTAGAAAACAGCTTCCGAGAAAAAAACACCACCCTGAACACAACCCTAGATTAAAAGAGCTTCAAAGACAATTTGATAGTGCAATGAGAAGAACCGAAATAGTAATTGACCGTCGAGGTTCAACACTATGGAATCGAATATTTGGCTAGGTTATTGTAGAAGTAATAAAAATTAAGAGCTGGTGATCCTTTCCTTCTTTGTTTGAACCCTTAAATAAATTTCCTAAAATTGGTATTTCTCCTAAGACCGGCACGGAGGTACTATTTTTTGATTTTGTTTTTTCTATTAAACCACCAATCATTGCAGTTTGTCCATTTTTTAAACGAACACTACATTTTGTTGTAGCAGAAGAAATAAGTGGAAATTTATTTTGATTAATGTGTGAAGAATTTTCTACAAAAACATCTAAAGAAATTAATTTTTTATCTGGAGAAACAAACGGCTTAACTTTTAAAATCGTACCAACATCCTTATACGTAGCAGTAGTAACATCCCTCAATGTTCCTTCAACACTCTCCTTTACTATTGTCTCAATTGGAACACTTTCACAGACAGACAATGTTGATTCCTCTCCATGAGTAGTCAATATAGACGGTTTTAAAATAGTTTTAAGCTCACCTTTATTTTCAGCAGCATTCAAAATAATATTAAGACGCTTTGTATTTAAATCATTACCGCCAAAAACAAATGGCAAATTTATTTTTTTAGAAGTTAGCGCGGAATCAGGAAAGAGATTCAGCGCCCAATCCATTAAACTTGATGATGGTTGCTCTGCAGACTTATTTCTTATATTTGATAAAGGCCCTGCACCTACAAAGCCAGACCCCCTCCCAATACTTGATCGCTTATTATATATACCTGACAATTGCAATCCCAAGCTTTCATCAAAATCTTTTTTCGCTATAACCATACGGGCTTCTATTTTAACTTGAGGAAAACGAACATCTATCTCCTTGATATATGAAAGCATGTCATCTATCTGATTGGGTCTTCCCTTTATAAAAACTTTTTTGCTTTCGTCATCAAATACTAAATAAGTGCCGTCAGTTTTATAATCCTTTCCAACAACGCCACGCCACATTTTTCTAACTCGCTTTTTAAATTCATAATTAAAAATTGCGCTTTGAAGCGTAATAGCAATCTTTTTAAAGTTATTTCTTTTTAACTCTTCAAGCTTGCTATTTAAAATTTTGGCTGCTTTGTCCAAACGTAAAATACGATAAATTCCAAATTCTTTTTTAAGAGCAAGCTCAGAAGAATTATTTGACAGAACAGCTTTAAGGGCATGCCCAACAGGAACATCTTTTAAATTTATATTTTTAATCTTTCCAGAAACGTCACTATCAATAACAAAATTAATTTTTGATGTTTTGGCTAACAATTCTATAACATCCTCAATATTGGCTATTTTAAGCGATAAAGAAATGCTAGTCCCAAGTAACTCTGGACTATAATAATGAGCATCCAAAATTTTTCTTATTTCACTGGAAATAACTAATCTTGAAGCCGGCTCTTTATGCTGTATCATTTTTTCTCTATTAGATCTTTTTTCAACAACTTCATTTTTTTCGATATTTTGCCGCAATCTTTCATTCCTCCTAAGATCAGAAATAAAACTCGGAATTCTGGATAAATCTAGGTCTTTAGCTGGCAAGACGGCACCTTCTGGGTATAAAGAAGAAATAAAAAATAAAAAAATAAAGAATAGATTCATTTTAGTGCCAATTTTTGTGTTATTCCATTACATGAAAACATTATAAAATCACTTCCTATATCGTTAATAAAATAATCATTTATCTGTGAACCTTTAAAAACAATATGCGTCTTACTGCCATCGTCCAAAATTCCTGAATAATTTTGCTTAAGCTTAATGATTCCAGACAAACGTAAATTATTTTTCTGTACTATTTTAGGAGGTAAAAATGGGTTTCTATCACAATTAATCAAAGAAACGAAGAAATTTAAAATTAAAAGAGAAATTATTAAACGCATAAGCTATCCCACCCAAATAAGTCTCATTTTTAGCTGAATTTTGTTGTCTTCAACAAGTTTTAAGCTCAAATCCTTAATATGGGTTCCGTAGCTAATCTTTTTTAATAAATCAAAAAATATAATCATATTTTTATAATCACCACGAACAACAAAATTTAAAAAATGATGCTGCATTTTTTTAGAATCCAAAACCACTTTGGGTATAAATTTTACACAGGTTAGCTTATTAAGATGAATAGCATCAAACATTAAAGTTGTACTACGATGTAGAGTATATTTTGGAGAAATGGTTTTAGGCGTCTTTTTTAACTCCCCAGCCTGAGAATTAAGTTTAGGGATTTTAGAAATTGCTTTTATCGAGGCTTCATTTGAGGCACGTAAAAATTCAATATTACTTCTAAACTTTTTTATTTTGTAGTTGGCTGGTCCGTAAAAGAAAAAAATCCATACAAAAAACAAAAAAAGAGTAAATCCTAATGAAATCAAAATTCTTAGCTGAACAGGAACATCTCTTAAAAAAGAAACAACCTTACTCTCTTTAACCAAAATTAACATCTTCTCTCCTTTTATTTAGGCAGAGTTATCCTAAAAAACAACCCTCTTTCTAGTAAACAATTTTATTTACCTTGCAAGATATAATTACAGAATCCAATATTTCTGGAAGAATAAATTAACTTTTTCAAAAATATAAAGTCTTTAAAAACTACGTTGAATCCACTGCATTGGATCAACTGGTATATTGTTTACCCTTAACTCCCAATGAAGGTGATATCCAGAAGCATAGCCAGTCTTACCTAAGCGACCAACAGGATTGCCTTTCTTAACTAAGTCACCCACTTCTAATCCAGGAGAAAATTCATCTAAATGAAAATAAAGAGTATGAATGCCTCTACCATGATCAAGGACAACAGTATTTCCGGTAAAACTGTATCTATCCTTGATTATAACTTTGCCTGTTTGTGAAGCCCAAATAACACTGCGTGGCAAATTAACAAGATCAACAGCCTTATGATAGTATTTACCCTTTTCAATTGTTGTTCTAATTTCACCAAAAGGAGTAGCTATTCTGGTAACATTCATAGGAAGATCAAAACGGCCGGCCCAAAGTTTTTGCTTTGGAGAATCTTTAACCCATTTTTCTAAAGCATCTTTTAAAACTTTATCACTTATACTAACTTCTTCTTCTTGTTTGAGTTTTTCCCTGTCTACAACAAATCCAACTGCTTTTTTAAATGGGTAAGCATTAATTGTAACTTTCCCACTTAGATTCAATGAATTACCAACTTTGTCTTCTAATAATGCCGTAATTTTGTGTTCAGCAGATTCTTCCTCGCAATCTAGAGGAATAAAACATTCATAAACAATAGACCCTTCAGATTCAGGAAAACATTCATAAATTTTTGAAATAAAACTAACTACTACCTTTTCCATCTCCTTATTAGCATTTATACGAACATGGATTGTTCTGCCCTGATCTATTTTATACTCTGATTGCAATAAGGCAGCTTTAAGAGGTTTATTATCCACAAAGAAATCTAAAGTTTGTATGCTCTCATTAGCATTAAAGCTTCCGTCTGTCGCTTTAACTAAAAGTGTATGCTTTCCTTCTGCTAAATCTCTTGTATCCAACTTAAATGGAATTTCAAACTTAGAAGAACCTATTTTTTTAATATCATTCAAATCAAAAGGCTTTCCATCTAAGGCAAAAGACATGTTTGCGACCTTATAAGAATTGCTTGCCTTTAGCGTACAATTCACCTCTGATTGATAAGTTTTTGAATCAAAAAGACCTTCTAATTGGAATTTTGGAGGCACATTATGGGTAAAATAAAAATAAACTTTGAAGCCAATTAAAGCTATAAACAATGATGCAAAAACATAAGAAAAAATCTTGACTCTTGAAACCATTATACTCTCTCTGCTGTATATGATTAGAACCGCTACTATATAAAATTAATATATATCTTTTTTGTTTGTAGTAAATAAAAAATGTTGATTTAAATTCTCTCAAATAGCTAAAATAATCTAAGTTAATTCAATTTTTTCATGTATTTTAATTAGGGACAAACATGACAAATCGCTGTTTTTTAATCATAACAATTTTTTATACAATAAATACTCTATTAGTTGCCAAAGATGTTGTTACGCCCCCACCTTTACCAAATCTATCCCCCAGAATTTCTCCTATATATAGGACAACGAGCAGTATAGAAGAAACAGAAGCTAAGAATATATTTTCCGATACTCATTCAAGTGTTGCAATTTTATTAGATACATATAATGAAAATCCTAGATCTAATAGCGAACCCCTAACCCTGCAATTCGCTATGGCCATCGATCAAAAGGTACCAATTATAATTAGTTATAATCTTTTTAATAATTTTTTTTATAGAAAAGAAAGATATAGAAATAAAGTCGAGCAAAACAAACGAAAAAGTTTAAAAGAAAAGTTTGAAGAACAAAAAGAACTTTTAGAGCTTTTAAGAAAAAGCCCTTTAAAAGCTGTAGAAAAAAAGGGTTACACAAAATTAACCGCTGAAAAAAAGGCACAACAGGAAAATATAACTGTTACAGAGTTTTGTTGGAGGCAATTTAATGAAGAGTTGCTCATCCCTATATGGAGCGCATTGTATGACTTTATCCCCTTTAATACTGAAGACTGGGATGTTTTTGATTGCACAAGGGGTGGCCTAATATTGTTATTTCCAAAAGATTTAAATATAGAACCTGATGCCTATGGCTTTAACTTAACCAATTTAGAAAAAATACCACCCTCGAGGATATTAGAAAATGCTTTCAATTCTAACAAAAGACACCCTAACCCTTGGGAAATAGCAGCCCTAATAGATCTACTTAAAGAAAATAAGCGTAGCTGGAATATATACTTATCAGGACATGGAACATGGAAGAAAACACCTATTCAAGATATAATGATTTCAGGAATGACAATTAAAAATTTTGAAACTCTATTGAGCTCAAACATAAATATAGGCTTCTTATATTATAATACTTGCTATGGTGGAGGATATAACGCTAATAGAATTTTAAATTTTATTAAAAGTTTAAGAGAATCGGAAGACACAGTCCTTAGAAAGGTCTTGCCCCCGTTTATTTTAGCAACAGGTGCATTAACGGATGCAAGCACAACTGTACACGTTAATCTAAGCATGATTCAAATGCAAAAAAATGTTCTTACTTTTATTCCTCCGAAGAATTTTATAAAATTTTTTAGTAAATTAATAAAATTTTTTAATAAAAAAGCAACATTCAGAACTGATCCTTTCAAAGAATTGCTCCAGCCAATAACTCAAGCAAACCTTATGCTGGAAAAAGATCCACGCTTCACCGCTTACAACATGCCTTCCTACTTACTACCTATACCTGGTCTACAACGATTTAATCCGGCTAATATAAACAACCAAGTTTTAATAATTAATTTTGTTAAGCAAAAAGTTCATGAATTAGAAAAACGACCAATTGTAACTAATGGGCAGAAGGCCCTACTATTATTTCTTGAAAAGATTCTTGTTCCAGTAAATATAGAAAAAACCTGTCCTTTATTTATTTCAATGACAAATAAAAAAGCTCATATCTTTCAAGAAATAAATGCAATGAATCAATCTATAGAAGAATTTTTAAAAGAAGCCTTCGGGAGTTTAAAAGAAAAATTTTCATTAAGGTTTCATATTAAAAAGTTAGCTTGTAATGGATTCATTTTCGGTGAAAAAAATAAACAATCCGACTTTGAAGACGTAATAATTGAAAAAAGTGAAGATGAACCTTTCAAAGCTAATTTTTCTTATATAAATAGCTTTCGAAACAGGGAACCTTATTCTGTAAAGTTTGACAAGCCTTCAATCATTTTTTTTGATATTAAAGACAAGCTAGTCAATGCAATCAAAGAGAAAAATGAGGATTTAACGAGAAGATTAATAACTCATATAAATCCAAATATGGAAGTAAAATACAATGGAACTGAAGGATCTCTTTTACATTTAGCCGTAAACTACTCAACTCCCAATGTTTTGAAAATTTTACTTGATTCAGGCACATACATATTTGTAGAAAACCCTCTTGGGAACTCACCACTAGAAGAAGTTATACTAAAGGAGTTCTCATATGATTCTGAAGAAAAGCCCCTGTCAAAAAATAGCGAGGAATTTATTCAATTATTAATAACAACTAGTAATTTTAGAGTTAGAGAAGTTTTAGATAGGCTTAACAAAATAGAAACAACAACTAAAAATAAAGATAAAGTAGCTGAAATCCGTAACCTAATAAAACAACTAAAAACAAAAAAACGCTAAATACAAAATTACAAAAGGATAAAGTCCGATTATTCCCCAGACTTTATCTCTTTATCAAGATTTTTAAATATCTCTTTAATACTAGCTAAAGAGCCTATTAAATTGCTTGATTCATAGGGCATTAAAATTAATTTATCATTTTTACCCTTCATAATCTCAGGCAAAACATTGATATATCTTTTGGCAATAATAAATGGAAGAGGATCCGCACCTGGAATTGATTTTTGTATTAATAAAATAGCTTGTGCTTCAGCATCTGCTACTTTTATCCTAGCTTGTGCTTCACCTTCTGCCCTAGCAATTTGAGCTTCCTTATAACCTTCAGCCTGAAGAATGGCCGATCTTTTCGCTCCTTCTGCTTCCAATATAAGAGCACGTCTATCACGCTCTGCTCTCATTTGTTTTTCCATAGAGTTACGAATATCATGAGGTGGATTAACTTCTTGAAGTTCTACTCTATTCACTTTAACACCCCATTTATCCGTAGCATCATCTAAAATCAAACGAAGCTTTTCATTTACTAAATCACGAGACACTAAGGTTTCATCAAGATCCATAGAACCTATAACGTTACGCAAAGTTGTTTGTGTTAATTTTTCAATAGCCTGTGGCAAATTAAAAACCTCGTAAACAGCACTTTTAGGATCTGTTATCTGATAATATAAAAGAGCATTGATTTCTATGGTAACGTTATCTCTCGTAATTACATTTTGCTTAGGAAAGTCATAAACAGCCTCACGCATATCTATTCTTTCAATCATGTCAGTATATCTATAAGTACGACCTGTTTGAGGGGATTCCTTAATAAAAGTCCAAAATGTTTTTCTTGTTTGATCTATAAATGGAATAACAAAATGAAGACCACTTTCAAGAATTGTATGGAATTTTCCCAAGCGCTCAATAATAACGATCTCTGCCTGTCGAACAAGATAAGTAGCTCTTGCTAAAACGATTAATAAAAATAGAACTATAGCAACAAATACTATATAAAAACCACCTACGAATGGAGTCATGATTCACCTAACTTTTTTACAACCAAATGATTACCTTCAATACGAACAATTATAACTAATTCTCCATTTTCAAAACTTTCTGTTCCGTCAACCTTAGCCGGCCACAATTCTCCCCTAATCTTAATTCTTCCATTTATTGTCGGTTTAATTGCTGAAACAACTAAGGCCTTTTGACCTGACAATGCATGAATATTAGTCTTTTCGCCCTTGCTATTTCTTACACTCTCAGAAAAATACTTTTTTAAAAACCCAAATGATAAAATTGAAACAATCAAAGAAGCAATGCACTGTATAGCAAAGGAATACCCCATAAATGCCATAACTGAAGCCACAGCACAACCAATAGCAAATCCCACGAAAAAAAATAATCCTGGAGTTGATAATTCAACCAATAAAAAGGCTATGGCTAGCAAAAGCCACAAGTAGCCGAGATTAATATAAAATTGAAATAGAGGCTGAAAAATCATTTAAATCCACCTAGCAACAAATAACAACACTGCCCTAAGATACTATAGGAAAGGGCAAATCACAACGGGTCTGATCTTGATCATCTTAAAGACTATAAACATTCTGCAAAAAAACCATTATCTTCGGAAAAAAACGCCTCCACTGTTTCATGTATAATCCCTTTAACAGAGGAGCCTAATGCTGTCTCAACCGAAGAAGAGGTTATTAGAACTTGCACATCAAATTTATGTGTAATCAACTTAAAATAAAGCCCATTTTCAGAGGCATGCTGATCTGGATCCAGAAACATCAAATAGTGTGCTATTTGATGATCTGTACCTAAATATAAGCGGAGAGGAATAGGAGGAGTGTTTTCATTTTGAGGTCTAACCGACAACCAAACTTTTTTCCGTTCTACTTTTGGATGCTCTTCTGGATAATTTAAACAAATAGACTCTCTGACATACACCCAAGGCTAAAGC
>JAGMEA010000004.1 GCA_023128415.1 Candidatus Babeliales bacterium | reverse complement strand
CCCAAATTGATTTTGGTTCGACTCTTATTACCATCAACTGGTCTCCTGATGGTAAACATCTTGCTGTGGGGGGACATAATCCTACTAACAACAATGAATTACAGATATACAGTATTGCTTATGAAGTGAGCCCTTCAAAACTAAAAGCCAATAATGGAATTATTTCATTAGAGAAAACTGTAAAGTTGGAAAATACTCAAATAGTATCAAGTATTTAGTAAATCTAAAAAATAATTTGAATACTAAAAACTAACTAAGCGTGTATTTATCATCATCTTCAATAAATGCACGCTTTTCATTTTTAGCTTTACGCTGCTTATCAATATTTTTTTCTTTATGCTTCTTCAAAAGGGAAATTACTTTATCAATAACGTTATCCAATACAACATAAAGATCATTGCCTTCATCATGTGCATTAAGGTCAAATTGAGGGGTTTTTAAATGAATTTCCACAGAATGATGTGGATGTTGTCCGAGCGCCTTAAGCCAAACTTCTAAAAATTGTGGAGTTGGAACTTCATCTTTCTTTAACAAATCGTTTATTTTTTCTAACTTTTGATTGGCATGCTGTTCTAATGGAGTTGAATGATCCATGTTATGAAATTCTATTTTTTTCTTTAACATAATAATCTCCTGCAATTATTAATCTAAAAATTTCTTCGACATTTCTGAATAAAACTGGCTACCTAAATACATTTCCCTCGTATATTTATTATCCATAATATCTTTAATCCCACCAGAAACAACTACTTCTCCTCCAACTATAACATAAATTCTATTCGCTATGGATAACAGTTGATCAACATGATGATCAGAAATGACTATTGCTATCCCATTTTTGGCCAGATCAATAAAAATAGATTTTAACTCATAAATAGATTTAGGATCTACTCCGGCAAAAGGCTCATCAAACATTATGATCTTAGGATGCATTAACAGAGACCTAACCACCTCTAACTTTCTCTTCTGTCCTCCTGAAAGCTGAAAACATTTTTGAGATAATATATTTGTTAAAGAAGTTTTCTCAAGCCATTTATGCATTTCAGAATTAAAACTTTTTAACCCATCAGCTTTCAAACTTCTCCAGTAATCATGATATTCATAAACCATTCGTAAATTATCTAGTGCAGAAAGCTGTAGAAATAATGATGTTTGTTGTGGTAAATATGCCAATCCATTTTCAACTCTTTTAGAAACTGAAAAATTATTAATCAGCTGATCGGACAAATGAACAGCATTTTTATTATCTTTAGCATTGTACTTAGAAATTGGAAGAAATCCCATGACGCTTCTAAGTAAAGTTGTTTTACCAGCACCATTGGGTCCCAAAAGTGCAACAACTTCACCTAAATTTGTGTAAAAAGAAATATTTTTTAAAATTTCTTTTTTTCCGTAAAATTGACTAAGATTAGAAACTTTTAAAAATGACACTTTTTAGCCTTTAGCTACTGTCAAACGAACTGGACAACCTTTTAAGTCATAGTTTTTACGTAAAACATTCTCAACAAATCCCAATTGATCTGAACTAAAAAATCTTGGATGATTTACTTTTAAAGAAAAGGTAGGAATCCGATCCTTCTTTGGCGAAATTTTATATATTTTTAATGTTCTTTCAGATTTATAGAGAGGTTTTGTTCCTAACTCAAAAAGAACGTCCATTAAAACTTGAGAATCAAACTCTTGCTTACAACGTTTCCAAATACTTTCAACGGAAGTAACAACTTTTCCTATATTTTTTCTATCCTTACAAGAAGTCCAAACAATATGAACTTTTTTTAGAATAAAGTCATATTGTTTTAGATTTTTTTCAAAAGTTTTACGTTCTTGTTCAGTAAGTAAGTCCTTTTTATTAAAAACTATCATTATGCATTTTTTTTGTTCATAAGCGTAAAATAAAAGTTTTAGTTCTTGATCAGTCAGTTGTTGTTCTGAAGCATCTACTAATAACAAAACAATATTTGATTCACGAAGAGATCTAAGCGAACTTTTTACCATAACCGTTTCTAAACTTTCATTCACCCTACTTTTTCTTCTCATTCCCGCAGTATCAGTTAAAAGTACAGCACTATTTAAAAATGAAACTTTTTCTGAAATAGATTCCCTAGTTGTACCCGGAATATCTGAAACAATAGAACGTTCGATTTTTGATAAAAGATTCATCAAAGATGATTTACCAACGTTAGGCTTACCAACAATAGCAACCTTATATTCTGATACAGTTTTATCTTCAACCTTATCAGGTACCACTTTTACAATTTTACTTAATAAATCATCCATACCAGTTCCATGCAATGCAGAAACATAAAAAACATTTTTGAAATTTAAAGCTTGAAATTCATAAAAATTTTCTTCGAATGCCCCTTTATTATCTACTTTATTTATCAGCAATAAAACTGGTTTATTTATTTTATGAAGAATTTGAGCAACCCTTCTATCATCATTGAGTAAGCCACTCTTGGTATCACAAACAAAAAGTATTAAATCTGCAGACTCGATTAAGCTCAAAACCGTCTTTTGAACAGCTTCCAAAATACAGTCTCCTTGCTTACCCAAAGGAAGCCCCCCTGAGTCAACCAAGTCAAACTGCTTTCCTTTCCAGGATATTTTTTCCGTTAGATAGTCTCTGGTAACGCCGCCTCCATCAAAAACAATGCTTCTAGAGTCTTCTGAAAGCCTATTAAATAGAGCAGATTTACCAACATTGGTCCTGCCAACCAAGACTACTTTTGGATGCCTTTTCTTCATGAATGCCCCCATTTCAAGCCTTATTTAACTAATATACCAATTTTACCCGAGAAACACTTTGATAGCAAATTGGCCCAAGAATAACCTAAAAAGGGTAGAGCCCTAAAAGGGCTCTACTGTCAATAAGCAAATATTTGAAATCTTATATTTTTGAAAAATCTCTTATACGTATCAAATAATGAGATTAAAGTTCATCTCAAAAGATTCTCCAAGATTAATTTATAACTAACCCTTCTTAACACAACTCCTAGCTGAAGGACCATCGACACAAACAGGCAAAGACACTACTGCCAATAAAGCTAACATTGTTCCGACTTTTAAAAGTTTAGTCTTATTATTTTTTGTTATTTTTTTCATATCAAAACCCCTATATATGACGAAAACCCACTACTTGAAGCCTCTTTGACTTACAGTAGAAGATTTTCTAAGATTTATTTATAATTAACCTTTCTTAACACAACTCTTAGCTGGAGCATCATCATAACAACCAAGTAATGGGGTTACTGCCAATAAAGCTAACATTGTTCCAACTTTTAAAAGCCTTGCCTTATTTTTTTTTACTGCTTTTTTCATATTAAAATTCCTACATATGACGAAAACCCACTACTTGAAGCCTCTTTGACTTACAGTAGAAGATTTTCTAAGATTTATTTATAATTAACCTTTCTTAACACAACTCTTAGCTGGAGCAGGATCTGTATAAAATAACGGAGTTGTTGCTAATAGAGCTAACATTGTTCCGGCTTTTAGAAGTTTAATCCTATTCTTTTTTGTTGTTTTTTTCATATTAAAACTCCTGTACATGACGAAAACTGTGCTATTCAAAGCCTCTTTGACTTATAATAGAAGATTTTCTAAGATTTATTAATAATTACAATTACTAATATAAATTAAACATGGGTAAATTCAAATGTTTTTATTTAACGAATTAAGAACGCTTTTACTAAATCCAATAATAAATAGCCTATTAACATATCTAATGATAGTTATTGGTCTCTCCTCTTTTTTTCTAAAAATATTCTTACTCTATTTCTTTACAAAAAAGCAAAACCTATCCCTTAAATATAAAACAATTATTCCATTAGTCGTTATCATTCTAACATCAGCTTACAGTGATTTAGCTTATAGTATCTATGCAATTCACCTCCTTATATTTAACATTATTCCATTATGGCTTTCAACATCATTACTTAGAATTGTTTTATTTACAACATCCATACTTTTCCATACATTTTTATTCTTTTTTAGAGAATTATCATCAAACAAAATAAAATTAAGATATATAAAAATATTAATACCTATAACAAGCGCCTTTACGCTCTACTTCTTATACAATCCAATACAAATAATTTATGCTAAAACAGTTTTGCCACTAAACTGGCAAATTAGTAAATGTCATAGTTTTTACTATATATTTCTTGGCTTTTTATCTACCTTACTATTAATAAGAAATTATAAACTTGAAAAAATCATTCTCTTAAAAAAACAAATATTAACTCTACTCATCTACTTCATGGTTCCGTATATAATTACAGGATTTTTAGACTCATACTTTATTTCCCCTAAGGCAAATTTTAAAACAGCTATTACTTTGTCTGCAATTATGACTTATATGCTTTACTATTGCATAAAAAAGCTAACATATATTCGTTTCCTCGACATAGAAAACCATGTTACGTCCCCAACCTCTAAAAAATTCACATTCCCCAACCATTTGGTTAAGATTCTAGATACATTAAAAGAAGCAACCTCTATACAAGAATTGGTTCCAATAACCAAAAACTTTTTCTCTAAAACCTTTGAAATTCCTAGAAACAATATCCATTTATATTTTAGGAAAAAACTGTGGCAAAAAAATGACATTTCCAAACAAGAAGAAGATTATAAAGGATATTTAGTCGAAAAGGCCCTAGAAGCTGCACCTAATATAATCAATTATCTCAAAAAAAATAAAATCCTCATCTACAATGAAATAGAATATTCTGTCTTCAGTCAAGAACAAAACCTACCTAAAGTCTGTCCAGAACAACAAATTTTTAATTTTTTAAATGAAATTCAAACTGATCTTTTTATACCCATTTTTATTAGAAACAAATTTTTAGCCTATATAATAATGGATAAAAATGGCGCTAATGAACTATTTAGTGATTTAGAACGAGATGAAATGCTAATTTATTCTGACCATTTAGGAGCAACAATAAATTTTTTCTCACAACTGGATCCAGAAATACTTTTACAACAAGAACAACAATTAAAACTCAAACTTCTACAAAAAAACAGAGAACTAGAACTTTTAAAAAATAGTTATTCTTTTTTTAAAAATAATGAATCTGGAAATAAAATAGGAATTTTAACCTATGTTAATAAAAAATTTAATTATTGTAACAATGAAGCTAAAGAAATTTTAAAAACAGACCTTAACAAAGACAAAGGTCTTGAAATAACATCTACTATCTCACAAATAGCATCGGAAACATTTTTATATGGAATTCCATCCAGAACTCTTTTATACAATTTTGATGATGAACCCGTTATAGTTTCTAGCAATAAAAATCTCACACAACACAATGCACTTATTAGCATATCAAAACCTACTATTCAAGATTTTATTAGTGAAAAACTTCCACTACTCAATAATACTTCTAAGTGGCACTACCTTATTTCTTTATATACAACAAATGAAGGAAAAATTGTTAATGATCTACTGCCTGCCGACACTAAAATTATCCTAAATTGCAAGACAAATTTTTTGGAATTAGCAATAACATCACAAAACATTTTGCTTGAAATGAACCCAGAAGATGCCTCTGCTTTTGCTCACGCTACGCATAAAATCAAAAATCTTTTTAACTTTGAAGAAATTATTGTTAATAAACAAAATGCACATCAAATGATATTTAAGCTTTTTGGCCTTAATTCTATGATTGAGCAAAAAAATCAAGGACTGTTACAAACATTAACGAATGGAACCTTATTTATTCAAAATATCGATCTTCTCGATATTAAAACACAAGAAAAGTTATTAGAATTCATTGTTACGGGAAAATCACAATTCTTAAAAGAAAAAAAATCTGAAAATACTAATATATCTTTGGTATTTTCCACTAATGAAAACCTCTATGAACAAGTACTAAAAGGTTTATTTATAAACGATCTCTACAAAATACTTAAAAAAAATTACATTAAACTACCTATTTTAAGATCTTTACCAACAGAAGAATTTTTAGAACTTTCAGAAGGACTCAGACATCAAATCATCTATAATAAAATGTACAAAAATCTACTAGTATTATCGACAAATGATAAAAATAAATTATTAAATAGCCGATGTATCTCTTTACTAGAACTAAAAACTAAAATAAAAACCATTTTACTTCAAAAAACCAAACTAAAAAATGTAGAAGAAACAAAAGTAATAGATCCAGCTTATAACATTCCGGATTATGAACTAATGGAAGCTGTTCGTTTAGGGAAACATGCACTCAAAGACCGAAATATGCTCAAAATGCTAATGGAAAAATTCAAATACTCTCAAAGCAAAGTCGCTCAATTTTTAGGTGTTAACAGGTCCTCAGTAAATAGAAGATGTATAGAATTTGAAATCAATCTAAATACTGAAAAATCATAATACTAATTCAAAAAAATAAATGACAACCTTAAAAGTCTAGATTTATAAATCAAATTTAACTTAGAATCTTGCTATAGAAAATTTAATTAAAGAGAGGACACAATGAAGCTAATACCCTTCCAAATTTACTTAATAATTATACTAATAAATCTATCTACTTTTATTAATGCCGATCTCACTATAGATGGCAATGGAAATACTCTTGAGTTAAGTAACAATGGAGAATTAGTAGTAGAAGCAGGAAAGACACTAACCTTAAAAGATATGACTTTAACAAAGCTTAGTGGTGAACGACTTATAATGACCAATGGAACCTCTAAACTTAAATTAGATAATGCTAGAATAGTTTTAGATGATGCTTATTCATTTTCACAGGGATCCATAGAAGTCTTAAACCACTCTATCATTGAAGGTGAGTTTACATTTACTTTTAGTGGTCACAATCTTTTTATAAATAAAAATTCGACTCTTAAAATTGGTGAAAACACAACATTTGTATGTACACCCACAGGAGGGATAATAAATCCTATCCTATTTGAAAATGAAACATCTTCCTTCTTCTTAGACAATGCTACATTTAAAAATCACAATCTTGACCATGAAGGTAATTATTTAGGTTTAATTTTCACTAATGGTAACTTTGTCATCGATGGCACCAGCTATCTTGAAAATGCTGGAACAACAACCGATCAAGGTGTAATGCTTGGAGTCGGACCAACAAGTTATGGTGATTGCAAGCTAACCATTAAACCTAATGCTAAACTTATAATTAATGGTGGAGCATTAGTTTATAACAATACTGGAATCAAGGGTCTAAATACTTCTGGAAACACTGGGGGAATAGAAACTCAGAATGGCGCAAATTTTGTTCTTGCTACCAACTCTAGATCTTTAGCTTCATTAAACTTTTTAGCTTCTAGCGCCATAAATATGACTGGAATTAATACTTTAAACATAAATAATAAAACTCTTAACATAGAAGCCCCTACAATTTCGGGACAAACAGGAATAGGAAACTTGGCATCAATTAGCTTGTTAGATTCAGAAGATTACGGCGGATCGATTCACTTACTCTCAACATCTCCAGATGGAAGATATATAGCAGTAGGAGGAAACTCTCCAACCAATGGCAACGAATTACAAGTATATCAATTTGATGGAGCCTCTTTAACTTTGCTGACTAATGCTCAAGCTGATTATGGAACATTTATACATTCAGTTAAATGGTCTCCTGATGGCAAATATCTAGCGATTGGCGGAGAAACGCCTACGAATGGAAATGAAGCACAGATCTATAAGTTTGATGGTGCTTCATTAACTTTACTAACGAATGCTCAAGTTAATTATGGATCACTTGTATATTCAGTTGACTGGTCTCCTAATGGCAGGTGTCTTGCTATAGGTGGAACTGGGGCCGCAAGCGGCTACGATGTACAAGTCTATCAATTTGATGGTAGCTCTTTAACTCTCACAAATACTCAAGCCGACTATGGAGCAGGAGGTCCACGAACAATTAACTGGTCTCCTGATGGCAAATATATTGCCGCAGGTGGGACCGGAGCTACAGACAGCTTAGAAGTTCAAGTCTATCAATTTGATGAATCATCTTTAACCGTGTTAACAAATGCCCAAGTCGACTATGGATCAAATGCATATTCAGTCAATTGGTCCCCCGATAGCAAATACCTTGCCGTAGGCGGTTTTGGACCTACCAACGGAAATGAAGTACAGATCTATGAGTTTGATGGTGCCTCTTTAACATTGCTAACAAATGCCCAAGCAAATTATGGAAGTGAAATTCATTCAGTCAATTGGTCTGCTGATGGTAAATATCTTGCTGCAGGCGGTTCGGGCCCCACCAATGGTAATGAAATACAGATCTATGAATTTGATGGTATCTCTTTAACATTGCTAACAAATGCCCAAGCAAATTATGGATCACTTGTACATTCAGTTGATTGGTTTCCTAATGGTAAATATCTTGCCGCAGGAGGATTCGTACCTTCTAATAATAATGAACTACAAGTATTCAGCATTTCTTTTGATTCTTTACCCTCTAAGCTCAAGGTTAATAACGGTACCATTAACCTAAAAAAAGAACTAAAACTCGAAAATACGATATTTTTGAGTAGTTAAAACCAATTTTTTAAAAAAAATTGTATAAAAAACGACCTCTAGCCTTTTGACAATTTGAAAAGATTTTGCCAATCTGGTTCATAAGGCTCGAATAGCGCAAATTGAAAAGCTAGAACAACTAAGATCAAATGGAGAGAAAATGCTTAAAAAGACATTAATACTATTTGTAATTCTGAACTTAAATGTTTTTGGCTTATTTTGTAATCCCAATGAATCAGAAATCATTCTTTCTTGTCCCGATCAAATAAAACTCCATATCCCAAAGGGTAGTAAAATTAGTGAATGCTTTATTCCTGATGAAGGCCCCTCTATTGTTGTTTCATCTGAAGATGAAACAACAATATTAGATTTAGATGATGAACCCCCTCTTGGAAGTAGTGAAACATTCAAAACTCTGCTAACAGAACATCCTTACAATACTCCAATTGCTATTGCTGTGACAAGAGACGGTAGGGGTAAAAGCAGAGTCTGGGACAATCCACGAATCTTAAACCAACATATATATGGCAAAAAATCAACTAGTACTGCACCTGAATCTATGCTTTTTAGATCAAAAAAGGATCCTTTTAGAAATATTTGTATTGGCCCAATTCATTATCTAACTCTGAACGTTAATCCAGATGGTACAGTTTCTCAAAAATATCTAGGTACAGACCGTGAGCTTTTTCAGATACCCGAAGACCCACAAACAAGACCCTTCCTCGCTTTAACGCTTACTAATTTATCCGAACCCGATTTTGCCGATCCAGGAAGCTTGAAACAAATAGCAACTCATTATGGAGAGGGAAGAGGAACCACACAAGACTTAGAAGCGAAAAGGATATACAAAAATTTAGCAAGTAGACCAAAACAAGAAACTCAAATAGGAGAACAAGCACTTCGTCCCTCAAGATCAATACAACAATATGTTGATTCTCTCTCTGCTTTATTTACAAGAGTAATACTAGACGAAAACAGAACAGAACATCCCCAAAAAATTACAATTATACCTGACAATTTGGAGAAAATAAGATTCTATATACAAAAACAAAATAGCAAGGGACTTCCAGCTACAATTGCCTTAGTAGAAAGAAAGTCAGGCAAGCTGGAAATGCACCGTGCCGATACTTTAAATAGACAATTATTCCTTGAAAAACTTCTAGGTAAAGTTGCTTTAGGAGCTTACTGTCTCGATCCAACTATTATCGATATTAAATACTTCACAGTTCAATATGAGAAAAGTGAACATATCCTAAAATATCTTTGTTCTGTAGACGATCTATGCATATTCGGCTGTCACCCAGATCCATACTATTTACAAGCTATCACATGCCCACAAGTAGCTGAAAATACAGAATTATTAGTGAAGCATGCAATTGCTCTCTTTAAGAATCCCAAGTTAAAGGAAGAAGATAAAGAAAAAGTATTCATTCTTTTTAAAATAGCAGCTGAAAATGGAAACAATATATTGGCAAAAAATAATTTGGCTTATTGTTACTCTATAGGATTTGGAGTTGAGCAAAATCTAGAAATAGCCTCAAAAATATATAAAGAAATAGAATTAGACCCAAATTGTCTCCCGCGAATGCTAATTAACAAACGACTAAATGAAATTGCAACTGATGCATACCAATTATTGGGAAAAAATCAACCAATAGAAGCAGCAAAAAAAATGGTTGCTGTTGCTTATGGAGAATTAAGATCTAAATTCTTAAGAAAACTTATAAAATTGGCAGAAACATATTTAGCAAATTCATATAAAGAACTCAATGCAAAAAAATTTGCTGAATATATAGAAGCAGTCCTTACATTAGATCCATCAAATAACAACAAACAAATTTCAGATTTCGCAAAAAAAATAGTTGGTCAAAAAAGTATTTTGGGAATAATAACCTTAGCTAACTATTTTGCAAAGAAAGATTTTATCTTAGGACTAAAATATTATGCAATTGCCTATGAAACATCCCAAAACCCATTCGCATTAAAGATTTTTAAGCAAGAGATGCGTAAACAACTGCCTTCTATTGACGAATCTAAATTAGAAAAATTTAAAAAACTGGCCGACAAAAATAATCCTACCTTACAAGCCTATCTAGCTTATATACTCTTGTTGAAAGAAAAGCACAATGAATCTGTCCAATATGCAGAAATGGCCGTCCATGCAGAAAATCCCATGGCCCTATGCATAGCAGGAAGAGCTTATTACTATAACATCGCTACTGAAGAAAATAAACCAAGAGGTATGGAATACATTCAAAAGGCGGCAGACAAAGGTTACCCTCCCGCTCTAAGACTTCTCGCAACTATCTATACCAAAAATAATGATCCTGTTAGGGCTGATCAACTAAGAAAAGAGGCGAATGAATTCGAGCTCAAAAATCGAGAACAATTTTTTACTCATACAACTGAAGTTCTATAAATTTAATCATTTTTACTAAAAATTAACTAAGCGTGTATTTATCGAAATATACGCTTTTCTTTTGGCTTTAAACTACGTACAACCTTCTTTTATTTTTCTTCAAAATAGGTACATAGAATTAAAAATCAATCTAAATACTGAAAATTCATAATATTAATTCAAAAAAATAATGCTTTATTTTAAAAGTCTAGATTTATATTTTCAATTTAGCTTAGAATTTTGCTATAAAAATTTTAAGCTAAATTGAAAAGGACAATAATGAAGCAACTCTCTTTCCAATTTTATTTACTAATTACATTAATAAACTTATCCGTTTTTATGAATGCAGATATTACAATTGATGGTAATGGCAACACCTTAGAATTAAGCAGCAGCGGAATATTAAAAGTTGGAGCTGGAAAAACCTTAACTTTAAAAAATTTGACCCTAAAAAAACTTAGCGCTGAACGAATTATAATGATAAATGGAACATCAAAACTTAAACTAGATAATGCTAGAATAATCTTAGATGATGCCTACTCATTTTCACAGGGATCCATAGAAATCTTAAACAACTCGGTAATTGAAGGAGAGTTCACATTTACATTTAGTGGCCATAATCTTTTTATAGATAAAAATTCAACTCTTGAAATTGGCAAGAATACAACTTTTGTATGTACTCCAACAGGAGGAATAATAAATCCTATTTATTTTGAAGACGAAACATCCTCTTTATTTTTAAATAATGCCACGTTTAAAAACCACAACCTTGATAATCAAGGTAACTATTTAGGACTAATTTTCACTAATGGTAACTTTGTCGTCGATGGCACCAGCTATCTTGAAAATGCTGGAACAACAACCGATCAAGGTGTAATGCTTGGAGTCGGACCAACAAGTTATGGTGATTGTAAATTAGAAATCAAACCTAACGCAAAACTAATAATCCAAAATGCAGCCCTAATTTATAACAATTCTGGAACCAAAAGCCTAAATATGTCTGGAAACTCTGGGAACATTGAAACTCAAAATGATGCAAATTTTGTTCTCGCTACCAATTCTATATCTTTGGCTTCATTTAATTTTTTATCTTCTAGCGCCATAAATATGACTGGAATTAATACTTTAAACATAAATAATAAAACTCTTAACATAGAAGCCCCTACAATTTCGGGGCAAACAGGAATAGGTAATTTAGCATCAATTAGCTTGTTAGATTCAGAAAATTACACTGCTGGTGGAGCAATTTTCTCTCTTTCAGTATCTCCAGATGGAGGATATATAGCAGTGGGAGGAAACTCTCCTACCAATGGCAACGAATTACAAGTCTATCAATTTGATGGAGCCTCTTTAACTTTGCTGACTAATGCTCAAGCTGATTACGGAACACAGATACGTTCAATTGAATGGTCGCCTGATGGCAAATATATTGCCATAGGTGGTTTGCTTCCTACTAATGATAACGAAGTACAGGTCTATCAATTTGATGGAGCTTCATTAACCTTGCTTACAAATGCCCAGGTCGATTATGCAATTGGCAGCAACACTGTATACTCGGTTGACTGGTCTCCTGATGGAAGATATCTTGCCATAGGTGGAACTGGGGCCGCAAGCAGCTACGATGTACAGGTCTATCAATTTAACGGATCCTCTTTAACTCTTACAAATACTCAAGCCGACTATGGAACAGGAGGTCCACGAACAATTAACTGGTCTCCTGATGGCAAATATATTGCCGCAGGTGGGACCGGAGCTACAGACAGCTTAGAAGTTCAAGTCTATCAATTTGATGAATCATCTTTAACCGTATTAACAAATGCCCAAGTCGACTATGGATCAAATGCATATTCAGTCAATTGGTCCCCTGATAGCAAATACCTTGCCGTAGGCGGTTTTGGACCTACCAACGGAAATGAAATACAGATCTATGAGTTTGATGGTGCCTCTTTAACATTGCTAACAAATGCCCAAGCAAATTATGGAAGTGAAATTCATTCAGTCAATTGGTCTGCTGATGGTAAATATCTTGCTGCAGGCGGTTCGGGCCCCACCAATGATAATGAAATACAGATCTATGAATTTGATGGTACCTCTTTAACATTGCTAACAAATGCCCAAGCAAATTATGGAAATGTAACTCATTCAGTCAATTGGTTTCCTAATGGTAAATATCTTGCCGCAGGAGGATTCGTACCTTCTAATAATAATGAACTACAAGTATTCAGCATTTCTTTTGATGCAAACTCTTCTAAATTAAGTTCGAATAATGGCACCATTTCATTGCAACAATCAACAAAACTTGAAACTATTAATCTATCGATTAATTAAGACAATTTTGGGTTTTAAGATTTATTTAACCAATAAATCAATTTTTCCCGAGAAATGCTTCGATAGCAAATTAGCTTTAGGCCATTTTGCCTTGTCTGAAAAGTCTATCTTAGATTTTGTTGCCACCTTGGACGATCCTGTCTCAGCAGACTTGGAAGCAACTTTAGATGAAACATCTCCTCCAACACATGAAAACTTTTCAAACTTAGGGAAAAACTCACTGATAGTATTTTTTAGATCGGCTAAACTTTCATCAAGTTTTTCTGTAAAAAAAGCACTATTATTTGCCAATTTTAATCTTAAAATACCATCCTCAAAGCCTAAAAAATCCGCCTGATTGAATATAGAAACTAAAAACATATCCGAATGACTAACTAAACGAGACTGTAATTTATTCCAAACATCTTTTGGTGTAAGTTTAGGAGTTTCAACAACAGAAGTTTGATTATCAGTTCCTACTTGCTCTAAAGCTACTTCCTTGTCAGCACTTATCTTTATACCCTTGAGCAAATCCTTTAAATCCAAAACATTAACTTGTTCACAAACCTCTAACAAAACGGTTTCTAAAAATAAATGCTTTCGAGTAGTTTTTAAAAATAAATCTTCTTGAGAGAAAAAAAGCTGCATTATTGCATTAATTCGATTGATGCTGCATTTAGATGACAATCTTTCTAAAGAACTTTTGCTATTCTCAAATGGATATGGAACTTTTGTTGCCCCATGCTTAATCCAAATTAAACCTCTGCAAAGATTTATAAGCATATCCCATAAAGATTGAGGAAGTAATTTTTCATATTCAATAGAGTCTAAAAATTTAAGAACTTTAATAACATCTTGTTCTAGCATTAAGTTAAAAAGTTCAAAAAGCTTTTCTTCGCTAATTTTTCCCAAAGCACTTAAAACAATGCTTTTTGTTATTTTTCCATTTAAAAGACGAACTCTTTCTAAAATGTTAACTGCATCTCTAGCTGAACCACCTGATTCAGAAACAATAATATTTAAGGCTGATTCATCAATAATTATATTTTCATTTTCACAAATCCTACTTAAATAAGAATTTAATGATTTGCTTTCAATAGCATTAAAAAAAACTTGGAATGCACGAGACCTAACAGTCTCCGGTATTTTATGAAGCTCAGTTGTAGCTAAAATAAAAAAGACAGACGCAGGAGGCTCTTCCAACACTTTTAAAAAAGCATTAAAGGCTGCACGACTCAACATATGGGCTTCATCTATTAAATAAATTTTGGCTCCACCCTGAATAGAAACAAAAGAGGCTGACTCTAAAATTTGTCGAACGTTATCAACACCTGTATGCGAAGCTGCATCCATTTCAATGAAATCTGGGTGTCGTCCCATTAACATATTTTTACAAGATTCACATACACCACAAGGAACATCATTTTCTCTAGGATTTTTTTGAAACTCTTCCAAGTTTCCACAATTCAAAGCTGCTGCAAAAACGCGAGCAGTCGTAGTTTTTCCACACCCTCTTTGTCCTGAAAAAATATATAATGGAAAGTATTTTTTTAAATACAAACCATTTTTTAACATGCGGATCGAAAGACTTTGACCTACAATTTCAGTAAACCCTTTTGGTCGCCATTTACGAGCTAAATTAAGTTCAACAGATGATTGCTCCATTTACTCCTCTGAGTGTTTTGATTCATATAAAACTCAAGCTAACATTTTTAACAAAGTCCGTAAATTCTTTCCTAGAGGAATTTGCCAATATTTATTTTTTCTTCTAGAGTAAACAAAGTTTTTTCTGGTTTTTATTCAGTTAACACAATAACCCAGAACTTTTTAAAAAATTTTTCAAATTTAACAATATTAAGGGATTACCAATGAATCAAAAAGGAGAATCCTACAGACAACTTTTAGGTTATTGGGCACCAGAAATGGTAACAATGGCTGTTCTAAATACTTTACCACTTTTGTTTGATGCATATGTTATTGCACAATTAAAATCTACATCAACCTATGGAACACTAGGAATTGTTAACAATTTTTTACACATGTTAATGAAATTAGCAGAGTCAGTTTCTGTAGCAACTATTGCTTTAGTAGGTAGATATAACGGAGCAAAAGACTATAAGCGCGTAGGTAGTACTTTGGGCGATGCATTTTGGACTACTTTGGTAATTGGAGCTGTTCCCTCTCTCCTCCTTTTTTCCTTCTCAACAGAAATTTTAGTTGCTCTAGATGTTCCCAAACACATGGCAATTTTAGGATCACCATTCTTAAAATTACGCTCTCTTGGAGTATTCCTTCTTTTTATTAACTTGGCGTTTTTAGGATTTATGAGAGGAGTAAAAAACACTAAAACCCCCATGAAGATATACATAGTAGGAATTTCTATATTCATGGTATTTGATTATATACTTGTTCTTGGAAAAGTTGGTTTACCTGCAAGGGGACTTACTGGCTCTGCGATAGCAACATTAATACAATACTCAGTAATGATTGTTATGTCGACTTGGCACATTTTAAGAACAGAAAAATATAAAATTTATTTTTCAAAAGCCTTTTATTACTTTTTTAGTAAAGAAGGAATTATCAAAATAATTACCTTGAGCATACCAATACTAATAGACAAAGCAGCATTGTCTTCAGCATATGTTCGTCTCAATCAAGTAATAAATCCAATGGGCAAATATGCAATAGCCAGCTTTACACTAATAAAAGATCTTGAAAGATTAGCTTTTCTTCCCGCAATAGCATTTGCAACCGTAATTACCTTTCTTGTAAGTAATAGACTGGGTGCCGGTGATCAAGAGGGAGCTAGGGCAAACATTCGAAAAGTTTTATATCTCGCTGGAGGAATGGTAGCTGTTGGTCTCTTTGTAATATCAGTGAATCCGGCATTTTTTGCTGAAGTTTTTGATCCTAGAAAAAAGTTTTCTAGCTTTGCTGGCGCGGCATTTCCATTTATAAGCCTATTGGTTGTCTTTGATTTCATACAACTAATATTGGCGGGAGTTTTAAGGGGAGCCGGAGACGTAAAAACTGTTATGTGGATCAGATTTTGCACATGCTTCTTTTTCTTCTATCCTGTTTCAAAATTTATTTCAACACTGCCTATTGAAAATGAATTACTTAAATTTATACTTATCTATGGATCGTTTTATCTAAATACGGGTCTCATGGGGTTACTGTTCATTTTCAGATTAAAAAGCAAACGTTGGTCTACCACAAAAATTTAGGCATATTTGGAGGTAATAAGTGTCATTCTCTTTAGAAAAATTTATTGATTATTTCTTTTTAGTTCCAACAATATTTATTGTTCTTGCCTCTATAGTACTTAGCTTTTCTACAAGGTTTCTACAACTAAGAGTTATAAAACAAATGTTTAAGCTTTTATTTGATTCAATAACTTCTAAAGAAATAGAAGGTGAAAAAACTGTAAAACCACATAAAGCGCTTTTTACAGCTATGTCTACAATAATAGGCATCGCTGTCATAGTAGGGCCAGTTGTAACAATACAGCTTGGTGGCCCTGGAGCTCTTGTTTACTTTCTCTTAACGAATATTTTCGGAAGTATCTTGAGCTATGCAGAAGTTACCTTTGCTGTCACCTACAGAAAAAGGCTTCCAGATGGAACTATTATGGGTGGCCCGATGGAATACATAAAAGAAGCATTATCTAGTTTCTTTGCTTCTTGGTATGCAATAGCGTGTTTTATTCTTTTGTTATTTTGGACTTCACTTCAGGCCAATACTGTTGCTGATATGCTTTCAGAATATTATATACCAACTTGGACAAGTGGTATTTTGTTATCCATATTAATCCTTTTTACTTTGGTTGGTGGAATAAAAAGAATAGGTAATTTCTCTGAAAAGCTTGTACCTATAATGTTTTTTTTATACTCCGGCTCTGCTTTATTTATAGTTTTAGCTAATTTTTCACAAATTCCTAAAGTTCTAGATCTAATGCTAAGATCAGCTTTTTCCCCTAAAGCAATTTTAGGTGGAACAGCAGTTGGCGGATTAGTTCAAACCATAAGATTTGGCCTTTTAAAAGGTATCAACTCACATGAAGCAGGTATTGGAACAGGCGCTATTCCACACTCCATGGCAGAAGTAAAAGATCCCAAGATGCAGGGAATTCTTTCCATCCTCTCTATATACTCTCATGGATTTTTATGCTTTATTTCAGGGCTTGTTGTTTTGCTAACGGGAACATGGCAGGATCCAACAATACGTTTTGGTGCAACAGCCATGACAAAATCATTTGGCATGTATTTTTCCTCCCTAGGCCCAATTTTACTAACTTTAAGCACTGTCTTATTTGGTTTTGGTACGATCTTAGGTAATAGTTACAATGGAGAGCAATGTTATAAATACTTTTTGAAAAATAAGCACAAAAAAATTTATTATATATCTGTAGCAATTTGGATATTTATAGGCTCAGTAGCACCGGTCAAAACTATGTGGATTATACCGGATTTTTTCCTTATTCTAGTTGCGATACCACATATCATTGGTATATTAGTACTATCTTTTAAACGTAAAGACCTTCTAATAATAGACAAAAATAAATAAAGTTACTTAAAAATTATGGTTAATTTTGAAAAAGCAGAATTATTAAAAATTGCAAAACTCTCCGGAGTTACCCTCAATGATGAAGAAATCGATACTTTTAGAGAGCAACTCGAAGCAGTAATTAACTACACGACTGAATTAGATAAAATTAGTGAACATGAAATTGTAGAAGCAAAAAGAAAGTTAAATGTTTTTAGGGACGATAAAGTCATTCCCAAAAATCCTGATGAAGTCCTAGAACAAGCCCCTGAGCAAGAAAATCATTATTTTGTTGTTCCCAAAATTCTCTAAATATGAAATAGGCCTATGAAACCATTTTTATCGATTAAAGAAATCCAAACCAAAATAAAAAATAAAGAAATTAGCCCACAAGATTCACTGTATTTCTTTAGGAAAAGATTAACTAAGTTTGCCCCTAAACTTAATGCCTTAATTGAGCTTTTTCATGAAGACTCCACAGGCGAGAAGGAATCCAAAGAGGGTCTCCTAGGCGGAATACCTGGAGTTTTAAAGGATAATATTACCCAAAAAGGTAGAATAACCTCATGTGCTTCAAAAATTTTAGAAAATTATAAAGCTACATATGATGCCACAGTAACCACTCGTTTAAAACAGGCAGGTGGTATTATTTTAGGCCGCGCGAATATGGATGAATTTGCAATGGGTGCCAGTGGGGAGTTTTCACCCTATGGACCAACTTTTAATCCTTGGGATGCTAAACGTTCTCCTGGGGGTTCCAGCGCGGGACCTGCCGCTGCTGTTGCAGCCGGGCTTGTTCCATGGGCAATAGGAACAGAAACTGGTGGTTCTGTCCGCCAACCAGCATCTTTTTGTGGAATAGTTGGGCTTTATCCTACGTATGGCAGATTTTCAAGACGTGGGCTGGTTGCTTTCACCTCTTCCACCGATCAACCGGGACCATTAACAAGAACCGTTTATGATAATGCAATCTTAGCTTCGATTCTTTCTGGTCACGATCCCAAAGATGGAACTTCTATTTCTAAACCTCAACAAAATTTTACAGAAGGCCTAGATGGAAAATTTCCAAAAGATCTAAAAATTGGGATAATTAAGGATTCATTTGAGTCAGATGGCGTAGATCCACAAATAAAGACTGTCTTTGAACAAGCAGTCAAAGAAATAGAAAAATTGGGCGCAAAAACAAAAATTATTGAACTCCCAGAATTAAAATATGGCAACTCCATTTATTTTATAATTAGTAGAGCTGAGGCAGCCTCAAACCTTTCTAGATTTGATGGCACCCTATACGGAAATAGAATAAAAAATGCTGAAAATTTAGAACAAATGTATGTTAAAACCCGTGGTGAAGGCTTTGGAGCTGAAGTAAAACGTCGAATTTTGATGGGCAATTATGTACTTTCTTCTGGACACAAAGAAGCCTTTTATTTTAAGGCTAATCAAGTACGAAATTTACTTAGATCTGAATTTGAAAGCGCATTTGAAGATGTAGATCTTTTAATTAGTCCCACAACAACAACTCTTCCATTTGAAATAGGCAAAGAAATAAGTGATCCTCTTGCACTGTATATGGCTGATTACTTTACTGTTCCTATGTGTGTTGCTGGAATACCTGCTTTAACCCTACCTTGCGGATTTTCAAAAGAAAACCTTCCTATAGGACTACAATTCGTTGGTCCACGTTTATCCGAAGGACTAATTTACAAAGTTGCTCATGCCTATCAAGAAAGCACTGAACATCATTTAAAAACACCTTCTGGATTTTAGCATTTATAACCAAAATTAATAAAAAATTCACTATAGATTAGTTTCTGCAGTAAACTGCACAGAGGTTTTAGCGAAATTTGAAAAATGCGGAAAAAATTTTTATATAGATTTTTATTATTTATTTTTCTCTTAGTTTTCTTTATAAATAAGGCTTTTTTCTATAAAACAGGATTTTTAGAAAATTTAGCTTCAACAATTACTTATCCCGCTTTGATTGCGGTTTCAAAGATTACAACACCATTTAAAAATTACTTTCGAGCAAAACAAGCATTTTTTTTATTAAAAGAAGACCTTAATAGAACAAGAATTGCCCTAGAAGAAGCTTTATTAGAAAACATTCAATTAAAAGCATCTCTTCACCATAAAGAAAAAACTTCAGAACTTGATGATTTTCAAAAACGGTACAGTTTAAACGGTATTTTCGCTAAAATCCTAATTAAAAATCTAGATGAATCTGAACATTATTATCTGGTTAACCGTGGATATAAGGATGGCGTGACAAAAAACATGGTTTTTATTTATAAATTTCAGCTAGTTGGCCGAGTTGCTGAGATTTTTAGCCATCACAGCAAAGTCAATTTAATAACTGATGCCAAAAGTAAAATTGCTGCTTACACAAACATGACCAATGCTCAAGGAATAGTAAATGGCTTTAATAAGACAAATAAATGCCAACTTTCTTATGTAAGTCATCTATCTAAAATAGAAACAAATGATTTTGTACTTTCTAGTGGTCAAGGACTAATCTTTCCTGAAGGTTTTTGTCTAGGGAAAATCACCTTTCAAGAAACAAAAGGATTTGTGCATAATGTCGAACTAGAACCCCTAGTAGACTTGGACAAAATCCAATTTGGAATTCTTGTCGAAAGATCTCAAATAATAAATTTTTAAAAAGATAAAAGAGAAAGTTTTTTCAAACCTTCTCTTTTATTTTAATAATATTAAAAAATGTTACTTCAACTCCATTCTAATTTTATCAAGCTCTGTTTCAAGCTCTTTTTCTTTTTTAGCAAGATCCTTTTTCTTGCGATTAACCTTATCATAATAACTTTTAATATCTTTTTTAGCATCTTCTATGCGCGTCTTAAACTTACTTTTCTCTTTTTCAGCTTTAGCCGCAGCAACTTTAGTCCAATATCCAGCCATCTTAGTTTCAGTCTTAGCAATATCTACCTTGTATTCAGCGATATTTTTATTAATTCCGCTAATGGCTTTCTTAAGACTTTTGACCTTAGACGTTTCTTCATGCTTTTGAACAGTCCTTTTAAAAGGGTTAGTCCATGCACGTAAATTACTAGCCACACCTGTAACTAAAACTCCAGCTACAAGGGCTAACAACATTTGTTTTTTCATACTATTTCCTCCCTAAAACATGTTAAAATTAAAAAACAAAAGATTTTTGAATAATTTTCTTTCGGGCTCATCAATCCTTTTTTGCTTATTAGCCAACTCCCTAGCAAATTCCTTTTCTATTCCAAGAAGCACCTCTTGTTGAACCCTAATTCTTTCCTGCTCAATCCTTAGCATTTCTGTGCAGCTACGCTGATAATTATTAGAGACAGCCGCTTTCTTATAAGGAGATAGCAAAACTCTAGAAACCTTCGCCTCTTCTTTTAATTTTTCGATTCTGGAACCTAATTCCTCAATACGATTAGTTTTACCTGGCTGCAAATTCAAATTGTAAAACCATCCTCCAGGCAAAAGCTGATTATATGAAGAAAAAAGAAGAAAAAATATAAATAAAATTCGTTTCATTCCTATAACCCCATCTCAAATGCTATTCTTACAGACTGCTTAACTAAACCCAGCGCCATCTTTAATTCTAATTGTAAATATTTCTATTTGTAAAAATCAAGGCTTTTTTAAAAAATTATGGCTTTAGTGATTTTTATTAATTTAAAAAACTTGGTGTTTTCCTTGTTTTTTGGTACAAAGGATAATAAGGATGCGCCTGTAGCTCAACTGGATAGAGTGGCGGACTTCGAATCCGTAGGTTGTAGGTTCGAGTCCTACCAGGCGCGCCATTTTTATTTAAGGGTGCCTATAGCTCAGATGGATAGAGCAACAGATTCCTAATCTGTAGGTCACCGGTTCGAATCCGGTTAGGCACACCAGTTTCCCGTTTTCTTCGAATTCAGTAACATATCAAACACGGGTTTAAGCTACACATAAAGCTTTTCATTTTTATAAGAACAGTTCGATACTAGCATTGTGATTAATCGTCTTTTTTGCATTGGATCTTGCTTTTTAAACAATGTAATAGCCCTTTGGGAAAGTTCTAAAATAGATTTAGCATTTTCAAGATAATTAGAATAGGGATAAATCTTAACTTCTATAATAAGGTTGGACCCAAGTTCCACCTCTATAGTAACCAGAAACATAGTTGGTTCTAGGTCGACCAGTAACCTTACTTATTGCTCCATAACCGTAAGCCCCAGTGTTATGCTGATTATAATATTGCTTTGATTTTTTTTCGCACCATTTCTCAGGAACAATTCTTAAATGCTGTACACGGCGGCCATACCACACACCATATAATGTCTTTATGATAGTACCATTGTATGTTAAATAAATAGCTTGCTTATTAGAATCTTCCAGATATACAGATGTTTCTGAATATGGAATCTGAATAGTAAATTCTGGAAATTTACTATTATAAAAATATCGTTGTTTTTTATCTGGATTATTATAACATATCCAATCCTTTTTATTTTTTGCAAGAATAGAGAATAGTTCTTCTATAAGCTCTTTATCAAGTTTATCTCGTTGTAGTGGCATCTCACCAAAACAATCATTAGCATGATTTATACCTATCACACTACTTTGATAAGGGAAGAAATTATAATAGCTGCTTACTAAAAAACTAATTAGACCTAATGAAACTACTGCATAGAATATAAATAAAATTATGTTTTTGAGGATTTTTTTTATAAATGATTGCATTTTTAAACTCTTTCACGGACTTATATAAAAAAAATAATAAAGCCCAAAAACAATCAATGTAGACACAATTCCCATCATAAAATGATCTATTGGTATATTTCGGGAAAAAGTGTAAAAAATTATTCCCGTTAATACTATAAAAAGCCATTGGCCCAGGACAACTAACATAATCACTATCTCCATTATAAAAATCCAATAATCCCTCTTAACAAAAAAAATGGAAAATGAACTCCATGTAAAGTTTTATTCCCTATAATTTCATTCTATATTAGCTATAAAACCGGTCAAAAGCCCCTCCTGATCGAAAATAAACTAAAATATGTGCTTTTTATAAAATTACCAATAAATTAAAGTTATTTAGCCTTTTATGATTAGACTGATCTTGTTATCTTTATTATATATTTCGATAAATTAGGAAAAAATGTGACTCACTGGGGCTGGTATTGGAAAGTAAAGAAAAAACATAATTCTAGAAATCTCTGTTCTGATCTATTACAGATAGATTCTTTCAAGTTTTTCAAAGAAAATACTATATTAAATTTTAAGGTCTCGCCATTAGAAGTTAAAGCCAAAGCAACTCCAAATAATCTAGAAGTAAGTTATAGAAATCATAAAAATTGTTCTTATTCTATAGGCGTAGAAAAATTACCTTGTAACTATGGTGGATTTCGTTATTTTTTCAAGTGCCCTTTATATTTGAAACGTATGCAAATATTATACCTTGCAGAGCAAAGTGTATTTCTATGTGGAAAATGCTTGAATCTCACGTATGAAATCCAACAAAAACGTTCTTCAAAAAGATATGATTTAATGCGAAAGCCTTCCACCGAAGCAGAATGCAAAGGCTGAACTTTTTTCTACAACACGAATACATAATCTTTAAAACAACTTTCTCCAACATGTCCGCAGTAAAATCCAAGATAAACTACTTCTTTAAAACCGACTACGACAGCTGGACGACGCATAAATCAGCTGGTATGCCAAAAAATTAAGTCTATTTTATAAAAACTTTAATAGTACTTATTGATGCGAAAGCTGTCCACCGAAACTCCTTAGGGCGAAGGAGAACTGACAAGCCAATCAATAAACAAAAAGCATCTACTTGCTGACATACACCCAAGGCTAAAGCCAAGGGTTCTGAGTTTGGGCTCTTTCATGCCTCTATTCTCTTCGGGCTAGCCAGCCAGCCCCTCCCCAGCATCTCTGTCTACTGGAGATTGAAATATGCCTT
>JAGMEA010000039.1 GCA_023128415.1 Candidatus Babeliales bacterium | reverse complement strand
ATCAATCATTATCACATTCTTACCAAATCACTTTGCCTTATATTTCAGCATCTCTATAAATGAATGCCATCCACAATCACCTAAATCAAATAGATTATAGGTGGAGAATTCCGCTGTGTCTTGTTAAATTTTGTTTAAGAGAATTTCTTAATATCCTTTTCTTTCCAATACTGAGAGATCAAACTTGGATGCCCACTAATACATAAAAGACCCTGTCTTTCATCAACAATTTTGGCTGCTGAGCTAAAAGCTTCCTCAAAAGTTTTGCATGCCTTGGCCTTAACCCCTAGATCTTTAGCAGCTTCAACTAAATTGTCCGTACTTAAATAATTTGCATCACCTTTAATCGGAACGAAAAAGACCTGACCTCCAACTCTTTTAAACAAATACCTAATATGTTTTGCAACATTACCAGCTTGAACAAAATCTTTCAAGCCAATGATTAGGGCTAAACCATTAATTGGTCTTTGATAATGTAAAAGCCTAATCCCTAAAAAAAGATTCTCTAGAGCTTCTATATTTTTAGCATTATCTAGAAGGATTGTTGGCTTTTCCTTGTCTAAAATTTCGAAACGCCCCCTAAGCAAATTAAATTCTTCTGACCAAAAACTTTTTAAAGTTTTAATCGGATTTAATTCGGCTTCTCTTTTTGCCTCCAAAGTTGGACGTCCTCTCTGACCACGGGTAGTAGCTAAGAGATTCCCTCTTAAAAAAGGTGAAAACTTGCCTATTACATCTTCAACATAAATTTGTGTTATACGTTCAGCCAAAGAGGCACTTTTACCATAAAGTTGTTCAAATATGTAAGGAAGCGTTGCCAACTTTCTAATTGGCATTACCCACTTGGCTTCTTTTTCTTCTGCAAAATCTTTCATTTTTTGAAGACGAATTTTACTTTGTTCCGCGGAAATAAACCACGATCCTTTTTTTGCTATACCAACAACATCTTTTGTAATTTTATCGATATCGCTACCCAAAATATCTACGCTATCCTCTACCACTCTAGTAATAGCGGAAATTTTTGGATTCATTATATTTGTAGCATCAAAAAGGCCGCCTATTGCAACTTCAAACAATGCAACATCAACCTTTTCTTTTTCAAAAAACAATAAAGAAGCAATCGTAGCTATTTCAAATGTTGTAGCATCAATTTTATGTTGTTCTACAGCATTAATTACTTCATTAGTAATTTCACTAAACTGTTTATTATTAATATTTTGTGAGTCGATTGATATACGTTCATTATATGTTAGAAAATGAGAAGAGTAAGCGGTTCCTACCCTAAAACCCTCTTCCCTTAAAAGTTTACTAGAAAAGTTTATTGTAGAACTTTTTCCATTACTACCACCAACCAAGATAACATCTAACTTGCTAGAAATATTATCAAATATTTCATCAAGCTTGTGCATACGTTGAATAGTTAATTCATTATGGTCAACTTGTCGACGAGAATTTAAAAACTCAACAATCTCATTATAACTTCTTATTCTACCAACCAACCCTTCTTGGGACTTAACAGACTGCCCCCCTACTAAGTTAGAGCTCATCTTTCGTCTCTCCTATCATCCTTTTTAAATTTTTTGGTCAAAAACTGCTATCAAAAAGTGTAAACGTCATTATTGCGTAAATTATCTCTGAATGATATCATTTACAAAATGCATCAAAGCAAAAAAATGTTGCTAAATTTTAAAAACACAATAACCGCGAATTTTATTAATATTTACACTAAAATAATTTTATATCACAACAATGTCAAAAATTTATTACAAAAAGTCTAATTTTAATAAGCTAAACTGGAATAATAAGAAAGATTTACAACAACTTGAAGTTTCACTTAAAAATGACAATGTTTCTATTGTTTCAACAGATACTGTTTATGGCTTTCTTGCAAACATCACAGAAAAATCTTTTAAAAAAATTGAACAACTGAAAAATAAAAAACGACAAAGCCCATTTATTGTATTAATAAGTTCAAAGCAAAAACTAGAATATTTTGTAGACCTAAAAACAATTTCTCCTAATTTAAACAAGTTAATAGAAACTTGCTGGCCCGGACCGTTAACAATCATATTTAAAGCTAAGAAAATTTTACCCTCTTTTTTAGTTTCAAGGGATAACACTATAGCACTTAGAGCTCCTAAACATAACGGTTTAATTTATTTATTAAAAAATTTTGACGGGTTGTTTTCAACAAGTGCAAATCGTGCAGTAATGCCAGCACCAACAACTTTTGAAGAAATAGAAAAAGATTTATTGCAAAAGGTTGATCTTTTTGTTGATACTCCAGAAGAAAAAAAAGAAAAACTTCCTTCAACAATTATTGACTGCTCAAAACTCAGTAAAATTAAAATAGTAAGAACTGGTGCATATTCTAAAAAAGAATTAGAGAAAATTTATGGATCAAAAATATAATTTAAGTAATATAAAATCTGCTTGGAAAATGATTTTAGAAGCTTCTAAAATTACGTTATTAACTCATTATGATCCAGATGGAGATGGAATATGTGCATGCAGTGCACTGGAACATTTGTTAAATAAAATGAATAAAAATGTTGAGGTGATCTATCCAAATGAAGCAAAGTTTCCACCAATTGAAAATTCTCCCAAAAATTTATTTGTAAATCAACACAAACAAATTCCAGATCTAATTATCACTCTTGATACAGCAAATATCGAGCGATTATATTATCCAAAAGAATTTATTGCCATCCCTATAGTTAATATAGATCACCATTACCTGAGTAATACAATTAAGGGAAAAATAAACATTATTGTAGAAAAAGTTTCCAGCGCTTGTGAAATAGTTTATGATCTAATTAAAATTTGGGCACCAATGGAAATTGATGCTCAAATTTCTGAATCTCTCTTATATGGAATAATGACTGATACATTGGAGTTTTATTCTCAAGCAACATACCCCTCTACTCTTAAAGCAAGTGCTGAACTTATGGAATACGGGGCTAATTTGCACAAGATAAAAGAAGAATTAATTACACGAAAAACCCCAAAGATTATTAAAATTTGGGGAAGTTTTTTAGCGAACCTTAAAACTTCTAAAAATAATAAAGCCGCTTGGGTAGTAGTTAACCAAGAAGATTTAAGAGAATTAGAAACCACCGTTTCATCCCTTACAGGTTTCAATAATTTTTTAAGCCAAATTGCTGATATAGATATCATTGCCATAATTTATCAAGCAGATAACGGTATGACAAAAGTTTCTCTCAGATCAAAAAAATCTGACGTAAACATAATTGCAAAAAAACTTGGTGGTGGTGGACATAAAAACGCTTCTGGAATTCTATCTAAAAAACCTATAAATGAAGTAGTAAAAGAACTTATTCCAATATTTGAAAGTCTCTAATCATGGTTAATAATAAAGCTGGATTTTCATTAATAGAGTTAATGGTCGTGATTGCAATAATAGCTTTTTTGGCATCACTTGGAACTCCCGTTTATTTTAAATATTTAGCAAAAGCAAAACAATCAGAGGTAGTTATAAATTTAGCCTCTATACACACGGCAGAACAAATGTACTTTGCTGAACATGGTACTTATAATAGCAACCTTAATGAAATTGGCTGGAAACCTGCCGGAAAAAACTTATATACTTATGGTTTTAATACCCCTGACTCTGAAGAAGGCAAACATTTTTTTGTGGGCAAGCAAAATACCTCCAAATCAAATCTCAAAAAATCTTCTCTTACAAAAAGCGGATTTATAGCCTCTGCCGCCGCAGACATCACAGGCAAAGGAAAAATGGATATTTGGACAATAGACGAAAATCGTAGTATTGAACATATCCAAGATGGCATAAACTGATCAATGATTTTCTATATGTAACATTTCCTTCTAATTAAGCTTTTGCCATTGTTCACAAAACTCGCTAGCCTAAGAATAGCTTTTTCTAGGAGACAGCTGTGAACAATAAATTTAAACAAGTATTTATCATTTCTATATTCTTATGGCTCATTGCTGAAGGGCCTCTCCTCGGCTATGCAATAAGGCTCAGAAAATTTATCAGATATTCTGACAATAAAGAAATTTGCTTAATATCTGATTGGCATCAAAGTGGTAAATATTTATCTAAATCTCAAAAACAATTTTTAAAAACCTTAGAAGACCTAGACAAAACTGAGGAAAAGGTTGATTTGTTCTGGGAGCTTGGAAACAGAAAAGATCCTGAAGATCAAATAAAAAAATACTATGGTACTACACCCGAATCAAACAAACTTAATTACGGTCCCTTTATTGGTTTAAAAGGCTACTATTTAAGCAAAAAAAACTTCCAAAACCTTATATTCACAGACATCGACTCACAGAGAGATGATTTATTATCAGAATTAATATTTGCACCAGACAAGGCAAAACTTTATATGAATGTACCAGTTTCACGCGTGGAAAATTTTATTAAAAAAATAGAAAATAATGAATATTTAAAAACTAAATTAACAAAAATAAAAAATGAAAATGATCACAATTATCTAAACCTAAAACTATTACATTTAGAACAAGCAACCAGAAAAGCCTACACTCAAACGATTGTTCCTCAAATTAAAAAATATAACATTCGCAGTGTAGGAGAATTAATAGAAAAAAAGTTACCCTTAATCTGGTGTATTTTTCCCGAGGGATTAGAAAATTCAATAACATCTTTAAACATCACAGAGCTTGAAACGCTCATAAATATCTTTTCTTCAAGTAATAAGAAACACATTGTGTATGTTGGAGAATATCATGAAAATAATATTGTTCCAGAGTTAGAGTTTTTAGGTTTTTTTAACACTTATGACAGCAATACATCATATAATATATGGGGAACCCCTAAAGAATTGCCTTCAAGCATTTGGAACAATTTATATTTGAATAAAGAAGAAATAAAAAATTGCTCCTAAAACTAAAAATGGTCCAAAGGGTATTTTGCTATTCCTATTTTTATTTTTGATAAATAAATAAACCCCTCCCAAAATTAGACCTATAACAGACCCTATCATTAGTGAAAAATACATTCCAAAAACTCCTAAAAATGAACCGATAAGAGCTAATAATTCCATATCTCCCTCACCGATACCATCTTTTTTAGTAAAAAATTTAAATACTTTTCCCACTACCCATAAAAATGCATAACCAAAAATTGCGCCAAAAAGACTATCATAAAATAAAATCTTTATAAGCCCAAGATAAGCAGAAAATATACCTATAGGAACAAGCCACAATGTAAAAATTTGTGGAATAACCATTCTTTCAAAATCAGATCTAGTTGCACAAATTAAAGCACTAAAAAAAACAAAATATGACAAAAATGATCCCACTGCAATATTAAGAGACCCAACAAATCTTGGGTGTAAATCAAAAGTAAATTCATTAAAAAACAAATAAGTATGAACAACTCCAGAAAAAAGTTCTATAAAGGGATATAGAATAGAAATTGGCTTATTACACTTTTTACATTTTCCCTTCAAAAAAACCCAAGAAAAAAGTGGAATATTGTTATACCAAGAAATTATTCCACTACAATGTGGACAATGTGAACGCTTGAAAAAAAGTTTTTTATCAAAAGTAATTCGATGAGATAAAACATTCAAAAAGGAGCCAAAGCACAAAAAAATTACAAAAGCAAAAGTTAATACAAATATCATGTACGTTTAATACCAGCCTTAATTATATCATGAATATGCACCAAACCTACAATTCTTTCATTTTCAACAACTATTAAACTTGTAATATTATGGTCTTCCATTAACTCCAAAGCTGTTAAAGCTTTAATATCAACACTTATGGTTTTAGGATCAGGGCTCATAATATCTAAAGCCTTTTTCTCAAAAACAGCTGCTCCACTCTCGCAGGCTCTTCGTAAATCACCATCAGTTATAATTCCTAACGGTTGTCCCTGATAATCCACAACAATACCAACTCCTCTTTTTCCTGCGGTCATTGCAACCAAAACTTCATAAAAAGGAGTACTTGGATATACCAAAGGAAGAGGATCAATATCGTTTACTAAGCTACCAATTTTTAAAAGTAAGTTTTTTCCTAAAGAACCCCCAGGATGAAACCTTGCAAAATCATTTTTACTAAATCCACGTAAAGAGCTAGAAACAATAGCCAAGGCGTCTCCAAAAGCCAACATTAATGTAGAGCTACTAGTTGGTGCCAAATTTAACTCACAAGCCTCTTTTTTGAATGATAATTTGACTGAAAAATCTACCAGTTTAGTCAAAACACCTTCATCACAACAAAATAAAACAATTGTATTCCCTTGAGACTTTAGAATAGGAACCATTTGAACCACTTCTTCTCCAGAAGCACTTTTGGATAAAAGTATAATTAAATCATCCGAACGAACCGATCCAAGATCACCATGTATTGCTTCCGCTGGATGTAAAAAAACTGAAGGCATTCCCATACTAGAAAAAGTTGCCGCTAATTTTTTACCAATAAGACCCGATTTTCCCATACCAGAAAATACAACGTGACCTTTGCATAACAAAATCTTTTCAACGACCAAAATAGCCTCAGCAGGAAAATTATCTATCAAATGAAGAATAGAATCAGCTTCACGTTTAAGCGTTGATACAAGGCCATCTTTAATTTTTCTTTTAAGATCTTCGGTAAAAAAAACTTGTTTATTTTGTGAAACTAATTTTGTCTTCATCAAAATCTCTAAAAGTTTTAAGTCTTTTTTTTAAGCTCTTCTGAAGCTTTATCTAACAATTCTTGAACTCGCTGAGACTTATCGAAAGATTCGTCATAACAAAACTTTATATCTGGAGTATATCGAGACTGTCTTATTTTAGACACCGCTTTACGAATTGAACTCTTATACAATATAAGAGTGCCTAAAGCCTCGTCAAATCCACTTTTACCTGTATTGCTAGAAAAATAGACATAACACATTCCCTCACCGGGGGATAACTCAACACGAGTAGGAAAAATGTCCAATAGAACAGGCTCATCCTCAGAAAGTTTGCGAATCATCTGAGAGATTTCCTTTAGGAAGAAAGCCTTCTTTCTCTCTTTTTTTACGGTATCATAGGAACTTTGTTTTGGCATATTACAGCTTATCTATTAGGTGACTCCTAATATAATTATTCTTTATAGCACGCATCAAACGCTTACGTCGTTTTTGGGTTGGCGGTTCAAAATAAACCTGACGCTTCATATCCCTTACGACCCCTTCCCGTTCTATACGTTTTTTTAGTTGTCTTAAGGAACGCTCAACGTTTCCAGAAACCCTTACTTCAACATTATACTTACGCGTCATCAAAAACACCGTCCTTGAGAAATTTAAATGATAAACAATAAAAATTCTAAACTATTCAAGAAATATACGAAAAAACAAAGTCTTTGTCAAAAAACATCGCTACAAAACAACATTAGTAGGACTATTTGAAAACTTTTATTAAAATCTAAAGCGGATATTTCCTTGTAGAGTAGTTGTCTTATAAATTCTTTTACCTGTAACAGGCAACTGAACTCCTGCTCCAAATGCTAGTTCTTTCGTAATATCGTAATCTAGTCCAAAGTGAATCATTTGGCTATTCCAAACAGACTCATCTTCGAGTTTTCCTGGCTTAAATAAGCTAGCATTTTCTAATACTTTTATACCGTCCTCTTCATGCCGCGTATAGATATAATTAAAATAAAAAGAAAGACCCTCTATAAAATCTTCGCCCTTAAAGCCTCCGTAGAGACTCCAGCTCATTCCTGGCCTCATTCTAACGGTGGTGGTCCAGGGATAGATAACTTCTTGATTTAAGCTTGATGGAACTCTAAAATTCCTCAATTTCTTTTCATCAAAAATAGAAAAATTTCCACCTATTCCTAACTGAATAGTTCCAGGAAAATCAAAGTTTAAGGCGGCCTCTCCTGTCAATGCAGCAAAACCATTATTACCTAGAGGCAATGAAAATGCTCTGTTTTGATCCTTTTTTTCTCCTGTTGGTAACCATGCACCAATCTCAAAATATGGAATCACAGAAACAACGTGATTTCCTTCTTCATCATTCATTCCAAATCTTCCAGTCCAATACAAAGCGAGATGGGTATCTTCCAAGCCTGTCTTTGTCTGACCATCAAAGTTGAGACTAATTTCATTTCCTATAGCTTCACGTTGAGCAACCAACATCAAATGTGTTTGAGTTAACATTGCATCAACATTAGAAAATCCATAATTAGTCGACGTTGGAGTTTGATCATTAAAAATCGGTGCTTGTTTATAATATGCAAATCCACCCCGAGCTCTAATGCCAAGTCCCCCTCCAAACTTAATATTAAGTTGTCCTCGCAAACCAAATTTTTCATAATCAATCGGAACAGAATAAAAACCCAATGTTTGGGTACTATCTGTAAATGTTTCTTCGGTATAATTTCTGCCAATTCCTGAACTATTGCTCAAAGCAATAAAAGCATTACTCAAAGTTGGTGTTAAATCCCCTAAAAATCCACCTGGTTGAGTACTTGTTGAATCGCCTGGAGCAGCTTCAGCTCCTTGTAAAAGACCAATCATATTCCAGCGACTTATTCTATCTCCCTCTGGAACCTTGGTTCCACTTCCATTTTTAGCACTGTATGCATAATGATAAAATGGAACAAAATCAAAAATTATTTTTTGTTTTTCAAATTTTTTAGATGGAAATGGATTTATTCCATTAACACCATGAAAGACAACTGGGTCATGATAAGTATTAACAGGAGCAGACAAGCAGATACTGTTTAAAAACATAGGGACTAAAAAGGAACTTAAAATCTTGAAGGTGCCAGCACGCACAGCCATCTCTCCTCTTTGTAAACAAACAAATTTTATCCTGTCTGTGTATAGCATTACTAAGTTATGGTGGTCAATGTTAAAAAGAATTAAAGGCCAAAGCACTAAACCCTGGCCCTTGGTTCATTTATATAAAGAAAATACCTTTGATGGCATAATAAAGCATCGCAAAGCCACCAAGCATCGCAAAAACTGTTCTAATATTTTTGCCAGTTTTCCACTCTTTCTTTTGAAAAAGAAGTAATGAAATAGACAAAAGATAAGACATAACAATAAAACATATAGTTGTAAGAAGTATTGATTCCGCTTGTATAAAAATAGCAGACAACAGCATTGTTGTTGATATAAGTATTACAGCACTATTATCGTTCCAAATTTTCTTTTCCAACATAAGTTTTATTATACGAGAACGTGATTTTTTAAGAACATCAGAAGACAAACTTGCCAATGACCAGAGCATTGAATGCAGAGTTCCAATCATAGCAAACAATCCACCAACCAGAACAAATAAAGCTAAATATGGATAAGAAGGGAAAGCATAACGAATAACATTGGCTAAACTTTCTCCTAATCCTTTGGCAAAGTAAGAATTTGGTATAGAAAATAAAATTCCAGCAGCAAAAAATATATAAACTGAGCCTACAGAAAATATTGCTATCATACATGCCTTAGCAACATTTTTTTTGGGGTTCTGAACTATTGTGTATAGGGAAGCAATACTTTCAAATCCCATTAACGTATATAAGGCCTTTGGAGTCGTTTCTAATACAGGTTTAATTCCATGTGGCATAAAATTACTAATAATAGTTAATTTTATATTGAGCCAAGCAACAATTGCAGTTAATCCTAGAGGAATAAGAACGAAAGCAGCAATAACATACTGTCCAAAAGAAGAAGCCTCTGCTCCAGCTAAAACCAATATAGTAAGTAAAAACAAAATTATAGCTGAAAATATTTGGTTATAATCTAAGCCAAAAGCAACCACATTATAATGCAAGCCGGAAAAAAAATAATCATGTAACCAAATACCAGTTTGCTGCACAATGAATCCCATCGCAATTAAAACACCAATTAAATAACAAAAAGCAGAAAACATTCCAATCTTATGCCCACCCCATTTTTCTGGATATATATAGCTCCAGCCGCTACCAGGAAACAATTCAGCCAAATGTGCCAATGACAAACCAATTAACATAGCAAACGCTATCGCTGCAACATATGAAATAATACCAGCAGGACCAGCAGCTGACAGCGTCGCTGGCATCGCAACTACGCCCGCACCTATCATAGCATTTATGCCTATGATAATCGCGGCCCCTAATCCTATTTTATTCCGTTCTTTCATCATAAATTCCTTTCTAGATATTTAAGAACAAAAAAAAACACGAGTAATCAAGATTTTTAGAATCTTAAACTTAGATGATTCTAAATCGTCTAAGCCAATTATTAATAATAATCATAAGAGCACCGTCTCCCATAACATTTGCCGCCGTACCAAAGGCATCTTGCAGCAAATAAAGAGTAATAATCATACTCAGCATTTCAGGAGTAAAGCTTAATATGGATACCAAAATCGGCAACATTACTATTATTCCGCCACCTGGAACACCTGATGCAGCAAGCATGGTTAAGCAAAAATAGAATACAAACTTTGAGTATACAAAAATACTTGGAACAAATCCTAAAAAAATAGACATGCTAACCAATGACAAGATCGGAGTAGAAATTCCATCACCAGCCAAATGGACATTCGCCATTATGGGAGTAGCTATAGATGCAAAACCCGTATTACCAATATTCTTTTTTGCACAATAAATAGTAACCGGTATCGTTGCTGTGCTGGACATAGTGCTAAATGCCGTCAAATAACTTGCAGCAGAGTTTCTAATGTATTCTATTGCTTCCATTAACTTAAAATTACTTGCAACCAAATACATAAAAAATAAATAAATTATATGTAAAGAAATTATTAATACATAAGCCTTACCATAAGACCTAAATAAATTACCCAAAATTCCCTCATATTTAATTTTTAATAAAAAACCAATAACATAAATAGGAATTATTGGAATAAAAATATTATTCAATATGAACTCTACAAAGCTTTTACCCTTATTAATCAAGTTTTCAACTTTAGGCAGAGAAACAAATGATAAAAAAATACCAACTACAACTGCAATAAGCATTGCATGCAAGGAAAAGGCTGTCATTTTTTCTGAAGCTAAGAAATATGGCAATGAAAATTTAAAAAATGGTGTTAATTGTTCTGCAAGAACAAATTGCTTTGTACTAATTCCATTCACAACAAAAGGCATCATCAACTTGCCAATCCCAAACGAAACAAATGTAATAAAAAGATTTGATAAAAAAATAGATGATATTAAAACAAATAGTATTTTTGCTGCATTTTTTTTAAATGTTAAAATCCCCGCAGCAATAAAGAAAAATACCATGAACGGTAAAAATGCTCCCAAAAACTCCTTGAAAATTAAACTAAATGTATAAAATCCCCTAACTAGAGATACATCAACATAACCTCCAAAGAGAAAGACTCCTATTAGAACGGTTAACAACCGTATGGGGAGAGATATTTTCATTATAGATCCGTTTATAAGTTAACTGATACAAATCAAGAGAGTAACATTTTCTCAAAATATGTGAATTGAGCGTTCTTTTTACAAAAATCTATAAAACTTACCCCTAGTCTTGCTAATGATAATAAAGCAGATAGTCAGTTATCTTAAAAAAGGAATTCGAATGAACAAAAAATATTTAATCACTTTTAGCCTCCTGGTACTCATGGGATCCACTAAACAAGTCTCTCCAGGAATTTGGGATTGGGTCAAAAAGCGAGCAAAAGAAGTAGAAGACACTACAAGTAAGGTCGCCGAAGAAGCCAGAAAAACCGCCGAACGTGCTAGAGAAGAAGCTAGAAAGGCTGCTGAACGAGCTAGGGAAGAGGCTAGAAAAGCTGCCCAACGCGCTAAAGAAGAAGCCGAAAAACTTGCTAAAAAGGCAGAAGAAGAAGCTAAGAAAGCTGCCGAAAAAGCAAAAGGCTTTGTTGAAGAAAACTTAGATAGAATTCCATGTACTCAACCTCATTATGATCTAGTAAAAAATTACCGAAACCTTATTGATTCAAAAAATGAAGAATTTAAAACTTTAGCTGATTCTTCTTTAGAAAAATTATCATCTAGCCAAAGTAAGTTAGATAACGCTAAATCTAAATTATTAGAAGCAAAAAATTTAATGACCCAGAACAAACAGAACATATCAGCTACCAAGAAAACTACAAAAAACTTTAAAGAAACAATAAAAATACTTCCACCAACATCTGATAAGAACGATCTATTATCTACTTCCAATAAAATAGAACAATTATTGACTAATTTAGAAGACATATCTAGTGACGGCTTAAACATTATAGAAACCGTTGCAAACAAAGACATCCCAAAGATTAAAGAAGATCTAAAACCGCTTGATTCAAATATTAAAGCTTCTAAAGAAAAAATAGACAAAAAAGCTAAACAAGCAATCGAAATACTTTCTGGATGGAAAAGAACCCAAAAAACCCTATGTCCTTGGCTCAAGTAAAAAGTTTTACCACAAAAATTTAATAAAGGAAGATCATGAAAATAAATAAAAGAATAAGCCTATTGTTAATAAGCTTAAACCTACTTATTTCTACACTTTATCCAGCAATGATAAATAGCAGAGGTCCTAGTAAAACATCAACAGATAAAGAAATTTCTGCTATAGAAGAAATGCAACAATCAATACATCAAGTACAAGCAGGTTTGCATTCACTTAAAGAAGGTCTAATTGCAACATCATCCCAGCTTAAACTTACAAAAGAATCCATGCAAACTCCATTAGAAAAAATAAAATCTGGAAAAGACAAACTTTCACCTACAAAAGAAATAGTTACCAAAATAAAAGAAGCCGTTGATAGTGTGAATCATGGAATTGGAAAAGTACTTATACCAAAAGATATACCTGACACGGTTAACACGGTTTATATCACAGTAAAAAATGTTTTAAAACTTTTTACAGATTCAATAGATGCTCTTACAGGCAGATCAACTGACATAGGTCAACTAACAGTAAAAATCGATCAACAACCCCCACTAATCGATTCAATTGATACTGATCTAAAACGTGAGGACAGAAAGCTTGAAGACCGAAAAAAGGTTTTAAAGCTACAAAAAAGTTCGTCTAAAGGTAAAAATAAAATTGAAGATGCTTATTATTCAAAAAAAGAATCATATAAAAAAGAATATAAATAATAAAAAACGAGGTAGTTATTTAAGCAGGATTTGACTCCTCTTTCGCTGTGTAAACACAGACTTTATAGCTACCTCGAGTTTTCTAAGGGCTTCAATTTTTACGAGAAGGTAACAA
>JAGMEA010000038.1 GCA_023128415.1 Candidatus Babeliales bacterium | reverse complement strand
CAAAACTAACCAAAAACATCAACTTGTTGTCTCTCCTAGGCTCAATGAGCTTGGGCTGTTCTGCTTAAACTTAATTTTCAAACATTGAAAAGTATACGATACATCATTTTGCCCGTGAAAGATTCTCAACAATCTTGTCAATTTGAAATTTTCAAATTGACAAGATTGTTGAATCCTTATTAGGAAGCAGTTTGTCATATAATACAAAGAGGCAGCTATCTAAGATAATAACAACTTTAAAAGAGAATATAGTTCATTGTTTTCAGCTGCCACTTTGTGAATCTGTAATCAAAAAGCATGGTAAAGAGCCTTTTTTGGTCCTTGTTGCCTGTCTTTTAAGCTTAAGGGCTAAAGATTCGGCAACCATGCATGTCTGTAATGATTTATTCAAGGTTGCCCAAACTCCGGAGGAAATTCTCTCACTTTCTACCCAAATACTCGAAAAAATAATCTATCCAATAGGTTTTTATCGTAATAAAGCGAAAACTTTAAAAACTGTATCAACTACAATTCTAGAAAAATATAGTGGCACAGTTCCTAAAGACCGTGAAGAACTACTAAAAATCAAGGGCATTGGGCCTAAAACAGCGAATCTGGTCTTAGGCTTAGTTTATAACATTCCTGCGATATGCGTTGATATACACGTCCATCGCATATCTAATAGGTTGGGATTGGTTAAAACAAAAACTCCAGTAGAAACAGAAAAGGCCTTAGAAAAGGTTTTACCTGAAAGATATTGGATTGAATGGAACGGACTTTTGGTGATATGGGGGCAAAACATTTGTACCCCCATATCACCATTTTGTAGTAAATGCGCAATAAAACCTTATTGTAAGCAAGTCAACGTCATTAAAACTCGCTAAGCTCACAAGCCTTAGAAATAATATCTTCTAATTTTAAACCAAATTCTTGCTTACCGTCAGAATGTCGCAAGGTTACTGTATTATTTTCGACTTCTTTTTTGCCTATCACAAGCATCCAAGGAATCTTGTCGACCTGAGCCTTACGAATTTGACCACCAATTTGATCACCAGATTCATCTAAATAAGCTTCTATATTATGAGCCCTTAATTCCTTAAGAACCTTTGAAGCATAATCTTTTTGAGCATCTGTAATAGTTAAAACTCTAACCTGCTCTGGGGCAATCCAAAAAGGCAAGTGCCCTCTGTAGTGCTCTAAAAGAATTCCTATAAAACGCTCAAGAGATCCATAAACTGCTCTGTGAATAATAACGGGACGTTTTTTTGACTGATCAGATGTTATGTACTCAAGATTAAAATTTTCTGGCTGAAAGAAATCCAATTGAATAGTACCACACTGCCAATCTCGTCCCATTGCATCTTCAAAACGAAGTTCTATCTTTGGACCATAAAATGCTCCGTCTCCTTCACTTACGGCAAAATCTATGCCGTGCCTTTCCAAAGCCCCTTTTAAAGCGTCTGTTGCCTTATCCCAAACCTCATCTGATCCCATAGCCTTTTCAGGTTTTGTAGCAAGAATCATTTTTATTTTTTCAAAGCCAAACTTTTTATACATGGCATTGGCTAGCTCTAAAACTTTTAGAACCTCATCTTCTACCTGATCTAATGTACAAAAAATATGGGCATCATCCATTGTAAAGGAACGAACACGAAATAACCCATGAAGAACCCCAGACAACTCATATCTGTGATCTAAACCATACTCAGCTACACGTAACGGCAATTCCCTGTAAGAATGAGGGCGTTCATTATACAAAAGCATGGATGCAGGACAATTCATGGGACGAATACAATAATTGGCATCATCAATAGTTGTAAAAAACATATTTTCTTTATAATTATCGTAATGTCCTGAAGTTTTCCAAAGCTTTTCATGCAAAATTATAGGAGTTTTAATCTCTATATAATCATCCTTATGCATTTTTCTGGAATATTCGATAAGCTTATTAAATATTTTTAAACCTTTATCATGAAAAAATACTGAGCCTGGAGCTTCGTCATGAAAAGAAAATAAATCTAATTCTTTACCAAGCTTTCTATGATCATAAAGCTTGGCTTCCTCTATTCTTTTTAAATATTTTTCTAAATCTTTTGCTGTTTCAAAAGCAACTCCTGAAATTCTTTGAAGAGCCATACCATCTCTGTCTCCTCGCCAATAAGACCCAGAAATACCCATTAGCTTAAAATGCTGTACTTCCTTTGTAGATTCAACGTGATTACCTTCGCATAAATCAAAAAAATCGCCTTGAGAAAAAATAGTTATTGGTCCTTTTTCTATACCTTTAATAATTTCTAATTTAAAAGGATTATCTTTATAAATTTTTAGCGCTTCTTCTTTGGAAACTTCACGCCCTTCTATCTTATAATCTTTTTTCAAAATCTCTCGCATTTTTGCTTCAATTTTGGATAGATCATCTTCTTTTAAATTTTCTTCTGGCAAAAAGTCATAAAAAAAACCATTTTCAGTTACAGGACCTAAAGTTAGTTTGGTCTTAGGATAAAGCTCTAAAACTGCTTGTGCCAAAACGTGCGCAGCTGAGTGCCGCAACGCATATAAACGACCATCTTTCTTCATATCAGCCCTTCAAATCTTATAAATCATCAAATAAAAGTTATTTTAAACTGATTTTCCTCCAGAAACAAGCTATAAGCATCTCTATGATATATTTTGTATTCAATTATCTCTTAATATGCTTTAAAAATTCTTCAATAGTTTCATCAGCATCTAATTCCGAATTATCTACAACAACCGCATCTTTTGGAATTATCAATGGAGAAATTTCGCGCTCTTTATCTCTTTTATCACGAGCAGCTAAAGATTTTTTAATATCTTCTAGAGAAAAATCTTTATTTTTTCTTTTACTATCACTAAAAGCTCTTTTGGCTCTAACTTCCAGACTAGCAGTTAAAAAGAATTTATAATCCGCATCTGGAAAAACAACCGAACCACAATCCCTACCATCTGCAACAATATCATAATGCTTAGAAATATCTCTTTGTAATTCCAACAAAGCACGTCTAACATTTTTAACTGCACTAACAATAGAAGCTCCTTTACTCGATACTGAAGAGTGCAATAAGTCTGTAATATCTTCTTTATGAAAAAAAATTCTTGCAGAGCCATTGATATACTTGTATGAAATATCTGAAATAAAATTTAAATCTTCTTCAGATAAAGTTTTAAAATCTTCAAAAGCCTTATTATTTTTTTCGATAAGAATATAAGCCACTGCTCTATATAACAAACCTGTCTCTAAATAATATGAATTTAATTTTGATGCCAAAACCCTTGCAACCGTACTTTTACCACTTGCAGCAGGGCCATCGATCGTTATAATCATAAACTCTCTTTTTCAGTTATAGCTTTCTTGACAATCAGTAATCTAGACACCTAACATGGAGAATACCAAGGACCATAAAAAAAAACAGATTTCTCTTCTTCACCAAACGCAAATAAACAGTTAAGGGGCCTATGAATATAATCTCAGCAAAAGAGCTAAAAGATAAAATAAAACATGGCATAAAAGTAACTGTCGTCAATGTATTAGATGAAGAATATTATAAAGATTGCCATATCAAAGGTTCTATTAATGTTCCTTTAAGTCAACTCAAAACAATTGCTAATGACTGGGATAAATCTCGAGAGATTGTATTATATTGTGCGTCTTCCACATGCAAAGCTAGTAAAACAGGATTTAATGTCTTAATAGAGTTAGGTTTTAAAAAAGTAGCTGCATATGAAGAAGGCATGAAAGAATGGAAGGAAAAAGGTTACAACTGCGTAGGCCCCTGTGAAAAGGATTATCTTAACTAAATAACTAAATCTACACCAAACAGTTCTATGTTAGTTCTACCTTCCCATTCATTTTTTGTAACATTACCAGCCAAATCAAAATTCTTTTCACCCAGCTCATTGAAAACAGTAAATAAATCTGGTCTATTGAAAAAAATAACCGGTTTTATTACGCCGTCAGAAAAAACTGAAATTTTTATGTGCTTATCTTTTAATAATCGTGGCTTATCTAATAAAGAAATATTTTTGATTAAAAAATTAGGTGTTGGATTTTCATTTCCAAATGGTTCTAGCTGCTCCAAGTCTGTTAATAATTTTTTACTCATATCAGAAAGCTGTAATGTCGCATCAATCTCCACTTTTTGCTTTAGATCAAAAGGTGTAAGCTCTTTTGAAATTTTTTGTTCTAAATTTTCTTTTAACTCTTTAACATTTTCTTGCTTTATTGAAAGACCAGCCGCTTGAGAATGTCCTCCAAAAGTTTTTAACAAATGCTTATTTTCACTTAATGCATCAAAAATATTAAACTCTTTAATAGAACGACAAGAACCCTTTAATAAGCCATCTTTGGCTATATGAAGTATTATGGCAGGACGACCATAGTTATGTGCTAATTTACCTGCAACTAAACCAACAATTCCAGTTGGCCAACCAGAACCTGCAGCTAAAATTAAATTTTCTTTTTCTAAATTAATTTTTCCACTGTCTATTGCGACTGAAATATCATCATATATTTGACGTTCAACTCTTTTACGGGCTTCATTCATCTCAAAAAGTACTTTTCCTACCCTATCAACATCATTTCTATTCGAACTAATTAAAAATTTTACCCCATCCCTAGGATCCGAAAGACGCCCTAGCGCATTTAACTGCGGAGCAATATTGTAACCAATATCTAAGGATGAAATTCTTTCTTTACTAAGTCGTACATTTCTAGAAAGAACACTCATTGCATAGCTAAGTTTTTTGTTTGCCTTACTTAATCCATAACGAACCCAATAACGGTTTTCGCCCAAAAGAGGCATCACGTCGGCTATCGTTCCCAACATCAAAAGTTCATATGCCTTCTCAGGTAAAAACAATTTTTTCTTTTCATATAATAAATTTACAAGTTTAAAAATAACTCCAACTCCGGGAAGAAATTTATTTGGATATTTACATTCATCTTGATAAGGATTAACAACTGCCAGTGCTTCTGGAACCCCATCTTGTGGTCTATGATGATCTGTAATAATTAAATCTAAACCTAATTTTTTTGCTAATGCCGCTGCTTCAAAAGCAGTTGTTCCATTATCTACAGTAATAATTAATTTATAGCCATTTTCATAAGCTCTTTGGACAATCTTTGTTGACAATCCATAACCGTCGCGTGCTCGATTAGGAAGAAAAAAATTAATTTTTGCCCCTAGGGGAAGAAGACAAACTAATGCCAAAGATGAAGAACTTATACCATCAACATCATAATCACCAAAAACAAGAATTTTTTCTTTTTCTTTTATAGCTTTTAAAATGCGATCAACTGCAATATTAGAATCTTTTAAAAGATTTCCATCGGGGACATTTTTTTCATACGAAGTAAAAAGAAATTCACGAATATTATCACCTAATTTATATCCACGGTTAAAAAGAACCTGTGATACAGGTATAGATAAATTATGCTCGCCTGAAATTTTACGAACTTCATCCTCGTTAGAACTTTTTACATGTAATAAATATTTTTTACCTTGAATAAAATCTTTTAAATTCACTAACTCTCTTGTCTAAGTTTCATCGTAGGAAATAAAATTACATCCTTAATAGAACTAGTATTAGTAAGAAGCATTGTTAAACGATCGACTCCCAATCCAACTCCAACCGTTGGAGGCAATCCATATTCCAAAGCATTAATATAATCTCCATCAAATTTATGTGCTTCATCATAACCTAGTTTGCTCGCAGCAACTTGTTGATGAAAACGATCAGATTGATCAAATGGATCATTCAATTCGGAAAAACCATTAGCTAATTCCATACCTGCTGCAAACAATTCAAATCGAGCAACAGCAAATGGATTTACATCATCTCTTTTTGCCAATGGAGAAACTTCAATTGGATGTTGAGTAATAAATACTGGAGAAATAAGTTTTTCCTCAACAGCCTCTTCAAAGAGAGTCCATAACTTCATTCCATAACTAGGACTTTTCTGCAATAAAGTAATATGGTTTTTCTTCAAAGTAGAATCTATTAAATCAACATCTAGTTCTTCCTCAGAAAAACCACCAAATTCTTTAAGAGAATCAAAAACAGTAAGGCGTTTAAATGGACGAGTAAAATCCAAAGTATTGTCTTTATATTCAAGTTTGTTGGTTTCACAAGCTTTAGAAATAACATCAGACAATAATTCTTCAGTTAAGTCCATTCCAATATTATAGTCTCCATGGGCCATATAAAATTCAAGCATTGTAAATTCAGGATTGTGTTTAGTTGAAACACCTTCATTGCGAAAATTTCTATTAATTTCAAATACTCGACCAAACCCACCAACAATCAGTCTTTTTAAATATAGTTCTGGTGCAATTCTTAAAAATAAATCCATGTCATAAGCATTATGATGTGTAACAAAAGGCTTAGCTGTAGCACCACCTGGAATTGGATGTAACATCGGTGTTTCTACTTCAAGAAAATCTTTGTCTTCTAAAAAATGTCTTATGCTTTTTACAATTTTGGATCGTTTTTTAAATTTTTCAGCACTATCTTCATTACTTATTAAATCTAAATAACGTTGACGATAGCGTTGTTCTACGTCTGCCAATCCATGATATTTTTCAGGTAAGGGATGAAGACATTTACTTAACAATGAAAGCTCTTGGACCTTTATAGTAACTTCTCCCATCTTTGTTCGAAACGAAGTTCCCTTTACCCAAATAATATCTCCAAGATCAAAAAACTTTTTAAAATTATCAAAATTTTCTTCGCCTAAAGCATCCTTACGAATATAGATTTGCAATTTAGATGTTCGATCCATAATATTTGCAAAAACAATTTTACCATGCTCCCGAACAGTAAGAATTCGACCAGCAACTATATATTCTTTTTCAGATTCTTCCTTAAATTCTTCTAAAACATTTTTACAGGTATTTTTTACAGGTTTATATGAGGCCCAGGGTTCAATGCCAACCTTACGCATCTCCTCAAGCTTAGATAAACGAATTTCGTTTTCATTTAATTCTTCTGAATGTTCTTTATTGCTCATAAATACCCTAAAAAAATAAGCGTGATTAAATTTTATTTAACAATATACACTTTTTCACCAGGCATGCCCAATAAAAGCTCTTCCCTTGCCAACTTTTCAGTCAAAAATTTATCAGTTTTCCAGTCATCAACATAGCACCGCAGCTTTTGTTTTTTTTCTTTTAACTTAGCAACTCTAACTTTTTGATGTTTTATACTTTTTTTGATATTCCAATAAGCCTTGATTCCTTGATTTCCAACGAAAATAAATCCTAAAAAGAAACTCCACGATGAACAAATTATAAGAATTCTTAATAAAAATCTGATTCCCATAGTGACCTCCCCATTAAATTATTTATTAACGTCACGATGATGCACTAATAAGACGGTATTATCTAACTGACTCTGTCCAAGTTTTTCTACAAATGAAACAGATCTGTGTCTTCCGCCAGTACATCCTATCGCAACATTAACAAAAGGGCGCCCCTCTTGGTAACATTTTTGAATGGAATAATAAACAAAGTCTTTGATTCTCTCCCAATAATCAACAACTTCTTTTTGTTTAAATAGATACTCTTGAATTTCTTTTTCTCTACCATCAAGAGCTTTTAGGGCCGGAATAAAATATGGATTAGGCAAAAATCTTACATCACAAACAATATTACTTTCAATTGGTACTCCATATTTAAATCCAAAGGAGATTAAATTAACAATCATTTTTTGATTACTATCAGCAAAAGTCTCTCTTGCCCATTTTCGAAGTTCATGAATGTTAAAACTATCAGTATCTAAAATAATATCTGCCAACTGCTTTATTGGATCCAATAAAACTTTTTCTGTTCTTATTGCTTCCAAAACTGATAAATCTTTTGCTAAAGGATGCGCCCTTCTGGTCTCTTGATAACGCTTAATCAAAGTTTCGTCACTAGAATTTAAGAAAATAACTTTAAAAAAATATTCTCCTTTACCAAACAACTTAAGCTGCTCAACTTCTTGCATAAAATCTCTAATATATTTTTTCGCTCTTATATCTATTCCTAGCGCAACTTTAACCGCTCCGCCATTAGCCTGAAAAGCAAATTTTAAAAAGGTAGAAACGAGGGGAACAGGGAGATTATTCACACAATAGAAACCTAGATCTTCCAAAGCATTTAAAACAACATTTTTTCCCGCTCCAGAAAGACCAGTAACAATTAAAACCTGACTGTCTAATGTTTGTTCTAAATTATTAACGACCATAATACTAAACATATTAGACTAACTTTAGAATACGAGCAATTATTTACTCTAATATATTTTTTCACAACAACACAGAAAAACAGCTGTTAGCGCTCCCTATAATTCTTTAAATATGTTCTATCTAAGTAAATAAATGTGGCATTTCTTTTGCTACTGAAACTGAAGAAATATTATTCATATCAAATGCAACATTTGCTCCAAATTGCAAAGGATATAGTTCTGGGGAAAAAGAACGAACAACAAATACGCCATACTTTTCGAATACAACTGGAGTTGCGTCTATGGCGTACCAATGCATGTTATTCTTTTTAAAGGCATCCCTTAGCTCATCTAAATTTTTAGGTCCAATATTTTGAAATAAAAGAGTTGGTTCCTTGTCTTCAAAATATTTTAAAAATTTTACATGAGATTTTACAGAAGGATGATGATAAAAATACATATGATCTTGAGGAGTCTTCATATTTTCGAAAGAACTAAAATCTATTTTTTCATCAATCCAACTAGAATCTTTTTGGAATCTCGCAATAAGATTTAAACCTCCGATTCTTAGCTCCTTTAGAGCATGATAAATTGCATCATCTAATTCCAAGCTTGCCCCGAAACCGCTAATTAATGCTGGTGGCTTGCTTAAATCATCTGAAGTTATATAAGCAAATGCTACAGGCACATCCAAAGGAGATTTTAATAATAAAACTTTTGCCTGAAGATGATCATTACCCAGAGAAACTTTTAGCATTTTAATAACGTTATCTAAACTACCCTGCAACTCCGAATTCAACTCTAATACTTCAGCCGTTTCTGGTTTAAACCAAAAACGAAAAAATGAATCCCGCTCAATGAGCTCAAGAACAGAACTCTCCAAGGCTTTGTTCGAATCATAGTGCGCTGCAAAACCGCTACTTGATGGTCTAATAAAAGATATTTTCCCTATAGAATACAAACAATTAAGCGGTAACAATGCCTTAGAAGCATTAACGATATCAACACTCCAAACTAAATCACTATATAATGATTCTTTTCCTTTTGACGTTGTGACTTTAGAATCAAATAAATTTAAAAAGGAACTAACATCAACAATAGAAAACTTCTTTTCTAATTCCTCTAACTCTTCCTTTGTATGCATTTCTTGGGATTTAAATATTAGATTATGAAGGGAATAGCGCTCAATGAACTCCATTACTGCTTTAATTTTAGAAATCTCTTCATCAGTATCCTGAGCACCACACATTACTGTTTCTGACCCACCTCTAGATGTGGGCATTACTGAAAGCAGAGTAGAAACGCAATGCGCATCCAAGGATTTTTCTAAATCCTTATCTCCAAAGCCAGCCTCAGCAAAAGTATTAAAATAGGAAACAAATCCAAAGCTATCTTCAAACAAAAATTTAAACAATTCAGAATTATCTTTTACGGGACAAGATTTTAATTTATTTAAAAATTTATCTAGCAAAATAGAACCCTCTTGATTAACTTCAGAATCAAGACTCAATTCAACATTTTTTCTAGGAAAACACTCATCGCACATATCATATGGAATTAGCTCAAAAGCACTACCTTCAGAACTCTTTAAATCCCAAAGATTCCATAAGTCATGCTCAGAAGTTTCCAATGCGTTATCAACAAAATCAAAAAAATCTTCCGATAAAAATTCTTGCCAATTTTCTGGAAGAGCTGAGTTTTGTCCCCCTAAAAAGGTTTGTTCTGATAAATAACATAAATATCGATGCTTAAAACAAAAATCACAAAAGTTTGTTCTAGGTCCAATAAATAAATTACGTAGATCACTAATAATAATTTTTTCAGAAGGAAGTGAATTACTATTTATTTCAAAATAAAAATCACTTAACCTTTCTAATCGATACATTTTTTTGCTAGATTTAAGTTCAAATTTATGCATAATACAAAAGCCTATTAAACTTTATTGGTGAGGAGGGTCGAGTGAAAAAAGCCTTATCTGTTCTCTGCGTATGTTCGCTCTTAAATATTAACGCCAGCAGTTTCTTCAATACGCCCTTATTATTATCCAAAACAGAGTCTATTTCCAAGTTAAGAGATTTTGAAAAAATTTCAAATAATAAATCTAATATTATTAAAAAGAAGCAAAAGGAAAAGAAAACCTCCCAAAAACCATTCAAACAGAAAATTTTCGTTAGAAATGTGGCTCCAATCATGGCTGCCAATATGCCACCAACCTCAAATACCTCTAGTGATAATGAAGAAGACTTGTACTCCAGCCTCAGAATGTTTGCTGAGGTATTAGACTTAGTTGAGAGAAAAGGATTTAAAAAGCCTGGTAGTTTTAGAGAATTTATTGAAGGTGGACTAGTTGCAGCAGTTCCAAGTGTAGATGCACACTCAGCCTTCTTTCCAAAACAAAGCTACGATCAAACTAAAGAATCAACATCCGGAAAATTTCCTGGAATTGGAATAACGATTGTAAGCAAACCTGCAGATTCTGATGAGCTAGTAATAACAGACGTTATAGAAGGTGGACCCGCACATAAAGCAGGATTACAATCCGGAGATAAAATAATAAAAATTAATGATGATCAGCTTCGTGGTTTATCATCTGATGAAGTTATAGCTAAACTAAGGGGTAAAATTAACAGCATTGTTCTTCTAAAGGTAATACGTGATAAAAAATTATTAGAATTTGATGTAAAAAGAGAAATGATCAAAAACCAGGTAACAACCTCATACTTTTTTGAAAATCAAAACATACATTATGTTGGTTTAAGATTATTTACTGAAAATGCCGCAAAATGTGTAGCCGATGTTTTAAAAAAGGTCGATAAAGGTTGTAAAGGAATCATTTTAGATCTTAGAAGAAATGGTGGCGGAATTCTTGAGTCTGTTGTAGAAACAGCCGGATTATTCCTTAAGAAAAATTCCTTAGTTGTATCCACCAAAAATCGTGATGGGAAAACAGTATCAGAATATAACACAACTGCTGATCCTTTGTTCAATAGCAACATTCCTATATTTATGTTAATTGATAATTTTACAGCTTCTGCAGCCGAAATTTTAGCTGGATGTCTAAAACATTATTCTTCCCAAGCAACTAAAGATCATAAAAACTTGATGGTTTTTTTACTTGGATCACCAACATTTGGAAAAGGATCTGTTCAAGAGGTTATCCCTATAAGTAATGGCTGTGCATTAAAATTAACAACTATGCTTTATTATTTACCTGGAGATATTTCAATACAAGCATCAGGAATTCAACCTGACTTCAATATTTCTCCAAGAATTGTCCCTGAAAATGAGCTAAAAATTTTAAAGGAACTTTCAGGAACAGAAAGCTCTCTAAAACACCATATTAAAAGAGAAGAAGCATTGAAGAACACTGGACATCCATTTATACCTGCTCAAATAAACGCTAGTACTGAAAAAGAAGAATCATGGGATGAAAAATTTAAAAAAAGAGTTTTGAAGGATTTTCAGGTCCAAAAGGCTGCTAGCATGATCAGTCTTATTCACATGGCGAAAAAACATACCCCCAATAAAATTAATACTAGGGAAAAGGCTATAAGCTTTTTAAAAAAGAGCTTGTTATCTGATGACACCTTAGAAATTAAAAAATAGCTTATAATAGCTTAAAGCTTGCGCTTTTTCTTGCCATTAGTACACTTAATGTCGAAGTCGTGGTGGACGTAGCTCAGTCGGCAGAGCACCAGATTGTGGTTCTGGGGGTCGCGGGTTCGATCCCCGTCGTTCACCCCACTACTGAAATTTTCTATTTACTCAGTGAATAGTATTATATAAACTTTAAAACATCTGGATTATTCGGGGTGTGGCGCAGTTGGTAGCGCACTCGCTTTGGGAGCGAGGGGTCGCCAGTTCGAGTCTGGCCACCCCGACCATTTTATTCAAGTGCCCGTAGCTCAGCTGGATAGAGCA
>JAGMEA010000037.1 GCA_023128415.1 Candidatus Babeliales bacterium | reverse complement strand
TTTAGCCTTGGGTGTATGTCAGTAAGTCAGATGACTAGTGGTTCATATATGTTAGGGGTTCCCTATAAGGCTTCGAATCCGGCGAGATTTAAGTTGGATGATACTAGCAAGTACAAACATTGGGTTCTTGCTACTATACTGAATATATCAAATCAGAAAAAAAGGTTTTGATGCCAGAAGAAGAGGTGTTTTTGGGGCTTTGTGTAGCAAGTAGAGAATTGAGTCTTGACGATTCTAATAAATTTACAAAGAAAAACATGGACTTATTAAATAGGTTTCTAAATCACTTATTTAGTTTTTGTATTGAAAAGTTTCCAGATTCAAGTGCAAGACTACCTAATCAGCAGGCTGATGTAGCTGTTTTCATCAGAGAAAACATGATTTACTTAAATATATTTTTAAAGGCGATAAGTGAACACTCTCAGAGGACTCGAGCAGATTTTTCTGAATTTAGTGAAAGTGGTTCTCTAGGGTTAAGATTAATGAATTCTTTTAAAGGTTTTTTCGACAAAAAAGCCAGAGAAGATCGTATTTAATTTTTAAAAATATGTTCCAAAGTATACTTTATATTTTCTTCCTAGGGTTTTATCATTTGAGAGAGATTTGATTACTTCTCCTGATTGCATTTCTTCAAATGTTTTCCCAAACCATTTTTTACCCAATCCGGTTCTAACAATGTTTTCTTTGGTTACATTTTGTGTGTCAATAAAACTATCCTGACCAATATATGTCATGACATGTGTTATTCTGTTACATCTTGTATTATATAAAAATATTAAATCATCAGAGACTAAATACTTTCCTGAATCTAGCTTATTACTTGCTAAATATTGAAATCCTGAATTTCGTGGAATTGTTTTTCCTACTATTGCATGAGCTATTTGTACAAGACTTGAACAATCAACACCAGTTACTTGATCAGTAACATTTTCTGTATATGAGCTGCGTCCTCCCCATAAATATGGCTGTTCTAAAAATTTTTTTGATACTTCAACTACTTCACTGCGAAGTTCTTTTTTAGATTTATGTTGTCTAAGATTATTTGTATTATTTTTCTCTATTATTCCAATTTCTCCATTGGGTAATTTTATTGTTAACCAGTCCCCAGTTCCTTCTAAAACCATAAATTTTGTCCCTATTGTTACATGCAGTAGAATGGTACTCTTATCCAAAGAATATATTGGGCACCATAGGCTTTTAACAACAATGTTACTTTCTTCAAATTTATTTACCGGCAGAGCCTGATCTCTCTGAATGTATCCTTCTATTCTTTTATCTTCGGGATTTATACCATTGAATTGATCTAATAATTCAACTTTTAGCCATCCATTCTCTAAGTCTTTAGCTAAAATCCGTTCGCCTAATAAGAGCTGGGTTTCCTGAAAATCATCATCTAATCTTGAAGCTGGAATTAAATCGTGTGTAACCTGTGAGCTTCTTAAATCACAGACAGGAACGTTTATTAACATTTCTTGGGTAGCATGAGAGCTAAAAATTGTAATAAAATTTACTAAAACAATAAGAGTTATTTTTTTCATTTTATTCTTCCTAATAATTTTCAATAATTGACAACATGATTTTATCAATAGCACTCTTAATCTGCTTTGATGGTTGTATTCCATTATTAATAATTATGCTAAATGCTATGTTTTTTCCAGATTTGGTTTCTGCATAACCAGAAAGCGAGCAGGCACCTGTATGCATTCCAGTTTTTGCTTGGATTTTGTTTTCGCCGCGGGTTCCCTTAAAGCTTTCTGGCCTAAGATCTTTTCCCGCTATAGGAAGGGAATCATAAAAATATTTGAAGTGTGGTGATTTTTTCATATTTGTTAGAAGGGATACAAATTGTTTTGGGCTTATTAAAGACCACCTAGATTCGCCAGATCCATCAGTGAGTTTTATAGAATTGGAATTTATCTCAAAATTTTGAAGAAATTTATTAATAACAAGAGTTGCCTTCTCTGCATCTGTGCCTTTTATTTCGGAAGAGTTGCGTCCTAACGAATTAAATAATAATTCTGAATATAGATTGTCACTGATTTTATTAATTTGTTTTATTATTTCTGGCAACGGAGGTGATTCTACAAATGCAACTTCTTGTAAAAATTCATTGGAGTGTTTTTTTACAAGAACATTTCCGGTAATTTTGATTCCATAACTATCAAGAGCTTTTTTCAATAATAATCCAGCATATTTGGGAGGATTTTTAAGAGAAATTCTTTCTTTTACTATTCCTTGCTCTTTTGAAACTGTGCCACCAATATAAATATTATTTGTAACAGGATCATAATCAGCAGATATTTCTTTTTCTTCTCCTTTTTCTACCGTTTTAACAAGATTGACTAGGTTATAATAAGGGATTTCTTGATATAATATTGTTTTTGCTGTTTTGTTGATCTTATTACTTGCTTCAATTGTAATCTCAAATGCGTTTTTATTAATAGATAGAGATGTTATTTCTGGAGCATAATACCAGTCAGTATCTCCTATTTCCCAGCCCCAAGGATGTTTTGGCGTATTGAAATATTCATCGGAAGCAATTATATTTCCGATAATATTTTTAACTCCTGCGTCATAAAGTTGTTGAGCTAATTTTTTGATGCCTTCATAATCCAAAGAAGGATCCCCTCGACCATAAAGAACTAAGTCAGAGTTTAAATTTTGATTATAAATTGGTGCTTTTGCATATAAAGAGGTCCTGAATCTATAACTAGGAGTTAATATTTCTAACGCTGTGGCAGTAGTAAATAATTTTAGACCTGAAGCCGGTAAAAAGACCTTTTCTGCATCTTTGCTTAAAATTGATTCATTGGTTTTTGTATCTTGTACACAAACACCATATTGTGCTGATTCAAGATTAAATTTTTTAATGATTGCCTCTATGTTGGCGTTTTGCTTTGTGGCGGTTAAGCAGAAGCAAATACATAGCAGTATTGCTATGTAAAATATTGTTTTAAATGGAAATGACTTATTGAATTTCATTTCTTCCCCCTATTTTGCTTCATTTTATATGGAGGGAGTTTTAAAAATCAATACATTTATTCGATAGGGCAATTAAGTATTTAGCCCCAAACCTTCTCGAAAAATTTTGCTAGCTGTAACGGGTAATTTTCCACTAGGTTCTAACTTGCCCCCAATTATTTTGGCTGACGCGGTTTGCGCTTCCCGTTCATCTTCATATGCCATGATTATAGCGTCAATATCTTCAAAATTTTTTAAGCTGTAGGGGTTTCCGAAGATTGTTAATAAGATATTTTTCTTTTGGGCTTTTAAGTTTTCTAAAAGATTTAGAGTAGAATGGCTAATACCCCAGTTTTCATATGAAAATCTGTTTAAATCAAACAATGCTATTATTATAACTTCTTCTGTATTTAAATTTTCTAATACTTCTTGAATTTCTTTAGCTTCTGAATTTGAATTTAAAAAGAATTTACTAAAATTACAGTAATTCTTTAGTTCTCGTGCAAATGTAGAATTAATTTGTCCGCCTATTTGAATCAATGCTGTTGGGTATGTTTCCAATGTGCTTAAAGGAACGGTATTTTTATCATTTTTTACAAGAGTGACAGCATTTTCATATAATCTGCGTTTTAATTCTTTGGCTTGTATGGAGTTAATATTTTTAGCTGTGATATCAGTATTTATTTCTCTATTTTCAAATAACCCTAGCCATTCTTTTGCCATCAAAATTCTTAGAACGTGCTCATCAATTTGTTCTTCTGATATTATCTCATCTTGAACGGCATTATATATACACTCTATAGAGCTTACAATTTCATTAAAACGTTCTGCAGATTCGGGCCTTGCTTTTCCGAATAAAATAATATCATTTCCTGCCAATAAGGCTCTTAAGGATGCTTTGTCGAGAGATGGATAAAGCTTTGTTATGCCCTTCATATTCATTATATCTGTTATGATTAAGCCTTCAAACCCAAGTTCATTCCTAAGAATCCCTGTAAGAAATTTATAAGATAAAGTTGCGGGTGTGCCAGGACCAATTTGAGAAAAATTTATATGTGCAGTCATTATGGATTGTATTTCTGCTTCGATTGCTTTTTTAAAAGGATATAGTTCTAATTTGTCCAACTCTTCTTTTATTTTGTTAACCGTAGGGAAATCTAAGTGTGAGTCGATCTCTGTGTCCCCATGCCCTGGAAAATGTTTAGCACAAGCAATTACTCTGTTGTCTTGCATACCTTTAATAGAAGCACATCCTTTTAAAACTACATTTTCTTTATTTTCTCCAAACGATCTAGGTCCTATTATTGGATTTAGGGGATTACTATTAGTATCCATTACTGGTGCAAAATTTAATCCTACACCAAGGGATTTGCACCTATTTGCAAATTCTTCTCCAACTTCATATGCAAGCGAGTTGTCTTCGATTGCTCCGATTGTCATGCTGTCTGGAAATTTAATTAGTTCTTTTGGTAAACGTTGTACACGTCCCCACTCATTGTCTTGAGAAAAGATTAAGGGAAGTTTAGAAATTTTTTGATAATGTTTTACTAGTTCAATTTGTCTTTTGACAGAGCCATACATGAACATGAAACCACCTAGATGATATTCTGTTATCAGTATTTCGACCATTTCTTTATCTGGGTCATTATCATATGAATAGATTCCCAGCATGAATAGTTGTCCGATTTTTCCTTTTAAAGTCATGGACTTTAGGATTGCTTGAGCCTTTTCGGGTGATTGTTTCCAAAAAGGTTTAAAATTATTTGAGATAAGATTTCTACTAATTAATAGTAATAAAATAAAGAGAGTTTTCTTCATCTAGATTTCCTTTTTTCGAAAACTTTATTTGGTAATAAGGTCAAATTATCAAATAAGGAATATCTAAATGAAGCGTTTTATACGTTAGCTATTTTAAATTCTTCAAGATAGTAACAGGGGATCTATGTTGAACTAAATGTAGGTTCTTGTGTAATGTCTGCAGGGGAGTGAACATGAACATGTTTGGGTCTTTTAGTTGGTGGACAAGGTTCAAAGCTTTTAGCTACAACATTGTTGCTTGTATCTACAGTTTTCTTTTTTTCTTCGGTTGTTTTTTTTAATTCTTCTAAAAGTTCTTTGGTTGCTTGGTTTCTATAGTATGTTTTATCGTCTCTGCCGAGTTCTTGTAGTCTTTGAAGATATGCTCTGTTGTATTTGTTTTCGATAAATGCAATGTGAATTTCAATCAATCTAATAGCGTAAGCATATGCATTTGATGCACTACTATAGTCATATATATTTGAATAATTATCACCGGCTTTTATTGCAAAAAAAATATTTAAAAAATCATCTTCACTGCCTAATGATAGTTTCATATATTTATCAGCTATATTACTACCAAATATGGTTACGTCAGATGTCATTCCGAGAGCTTCATAGAATCCCTTTGTTTTTTCAAATAATAATAAAGAAGTAAGTTCATCGGCATTGCCTGCCCGATAAAAGTTTGATTCTGCAGCGCCTAGTAAAAGTGCTTTCTCGGCATAGGCAAATTCTTCAGTTAAAAGTCTGGGGAGACGTTTTATAATATCTAAAGCTTCTTTTCTTATTGAAGAAGCTGAGCCATAACCTCCGGATTCTTCTTCTTTTTTTGCGATTAGTGTAGATAATTCTATAATTTTAACTGAGGCGGTCATTTCTCCTTCAGAATCTGAAAGTTCTCTATATAGTTGTGTGGCTGATTTTGCCATGCTTAATCTGCATTTAGGATCAATTTTTTTTTCATTTATTATCTTTAGGACAAATTCTGTAGCTTTTATCCGAGCATTGTTAGCCTTTTCTTTTTGCTGTGTATCATCTGTCTCTTCGTCACATTCAGGACCAGAGTATAACTCTATTGCATATGTAAAGAGCTTAAAAGCAGTTTGAGTAGACCTATTGGCTTGATCGATAGTTGTTTCAGGCATATTAACAAGCCCTAGTGATTTGGTAGCAGCTCTTTCAGCTATCTCGACGGTTTGGTCCCCTATGATTTCTAAATTTTTACTTTGATTTGCATAGTAACTTGTTTCTCCAACCAATGAATACATGGCTAATATATCACCAATTTTTTTTGTTTCCTGAATTACATGCTCAGCTAACTCGAATTCTCCTCCACATTCACTTAAAATTTTAATGCTTATTCTAATAGCATTGTAAAGGTACATAATTTGCTTAGCCTTACATTGTTGTTTTTTTGACAGTTCAGAAAATTTTGCTTCTCCTCTTAAAAATAATTCTGCTGTTTTACGAAATAATACAAAGCATCTTTCAAGATCCTTAATTGTTAGTTTTTCATAATCAATAATATTTTTTGATGTTACAACTTCTGATAATCGTATTCGAATTTTGTTTGCCTCTTTCTCCTTGCCACTGTTGGAGTATAACTCTATGGCATGCATACAAAGTTTAAGGGCTACTTCAAAGTCTGTGTGTTGTGATTGGTCAGCGAGCACCATGGTTCTGTTGCCGGCTATTTGTAAAATATTATTTTCTTCTCTCGTATAAATTTTCGTATCAATTAAAGTATTAAGTAATGCTAGTTTGGCACTTATCTCTTTTATTCTGATTACAAGAGATTCAGCATTTTTAGGATTATTACAGTAACGCAATTCTTGTACACTTGTTTTAAGCGCCATAATCAGAGTTTCAATGGCTTTTTTTCTATAAGTATCTTTTATTTCCAAATCAACTGAATCCTGTTCTCTTTGCGAATAAATATTTGCTGCTTGATGAAATAATTTGAAAGCATCCGTATACTTTTTTTCTAATAATACTTTTTCCCCAAGGGCATAGGTTGATATTGCAAGATTATGTTTCTCATCAATAAGGACTGGTGAGCAGTTTATGTTAATTTGTAGCAAAAATTCGAATAAAATTAATAATAAAGCTAATTGACTCTTTTCCATTGTTGCTTTAATCCTCGCTGTACACATATTTTCAGATTATATTTAAGAACATCCTTATTCTATTCTTCTAAGAAAAAAGTAGTCTATTATAAAAGCACAAAAGTTCAAATAATGCCGTAAAAACGGCTTTTTTATCGAATAATTAGAGTTTAATAAGACCTTTTAATGTTTCTAATGCTTCAAAGTAATTATTTATACTTTTATGGGCCAGAGATAAGTGTTGTTTGTTATTTTTATTCTTAATGGCTATGCATCTCATATTAGCTTTTTGGGCAGCTATAAATCCTGGAAGTGAATCTTCAAAAACTATACAGTCCTTTGGCTTTGCTCCCAGTTTTTCAGCAGCATAAATAAACAAGGATGGATCAGGTTTGGCTTTATTTTCAACATGAGCAATATTGAAGATATTTTGTTTAAAAAAACTATCAAGGTTCATTAAGTTTTTCATATGGTCTAACGAGATGCTATCTGCATTAGTTGCTATGCAGTTAGGTATTGAGTGTTCAGAAATTTGAGAATGAAACTCTTTAAAGCCCTTTATAAAATTTAATTTTGACTTGTTATTTTTATCTTGAAATAAGCTGAGTGTATGTGCTCGCTTTTCTTCTATAAATTCTTCAATTGTTTCCGTAAAATCAAAAGATTCTTTTAACATTTGAGCGATTTCTACCAAGCCTTTGCCTGAAAACCTTTCTCCCCAGCCTAGTTTGTCAGATTCCGGAATACTAATTCCCTTTTTTTCCAAAACATCTAAAGTTGCTTGCTCCCAAAGATGTTCTGTTTGGAGAATAGTACCGTCTAAATCAAATATAAATGCTTTAATTTTATTTTTAATATGTTTCATTGAAAGTAATTTTCCCTCGTGATTTTTAGCGAAAAGGGGAGTGGTTTACTGTCTATTTCTATGATATAATTATACAACGCTTTTTATTTAGCAAGAATGTTTTTTATTTGGTCGGGAGGCTTACTACTTATGATAGACAAAAAGAAACTTACCCTTTTAATTATAGCTATTGCAACAGTCGTGCTTAGTAAATTATTAAAATTATTTACAGTTAGCTATAGTTGTGGTTCCCAAAGTATGATTTTTTCTGGTGTTAGCATTATAGGGCCATTTTATGGTTTTTTATTGAGTATTCCAGCGATTTTTGTTTATTCATTAATGATTCCTCTAACATGTTTGCTAATTAAAGGATCTTTAGGATTTAGTATTTTTTCAACATTTGGAATCCCTACTGCTGGAGCAGCATTGTCTTTGAGGGCAGCATCTCAGGTTAATAGAAAATTCGGCGTTGTCGTTTTGGATATAGTTATGAGGATTGTTGTTCCTGTAATTTGTATGACTCTATTTCTTATGCATCCTATAGGTTATTCATCGTTTCCATATTCATTTTATTGGTTTGTTCCAATTGTATTTTTTATTTTGAATTATAATAAAGTAATGCATAGTAAATTTGGAATTAGATTTTCTGCAGCGTTATCTAGTACATTTATAGCACATGCATTAGGTAGCGTTATTTATTTATATAGTTTTGATACATCAGCTCTTTTATGGTTGTCGTTGATACCTATAGTGGCTTTTGAGAGATTAGTTATTGCTGGTGGAATGGTTGGTTTATATTATCTTCTAGAGGGAATAGCTCTAATTTATTTAAAAAGACACCGCGGAATTCGCCATCTATAATCTATTTGATTTAGGTGGAGATGGATAGTGGTAAGACCATAGATTTGGAGAAATTATTTTAGAATAGTTTACGTTTAAAAATATCAATTGGTGCTCCACCAACAGAAAGGATGCAATATGCCCTTGTCCATAAAAAGAGATTTGCAATAATATTTGGAGATGTGCTAACTGAACTCTTTTCGAATGTGCCTATTGGTTACAGTCTTGAGACTGTTAATAAATTTAGAGGGTGTAATGTTGGGATACATCTCGATTAGTAAGTGTACGTGGTCTTCTTCGCCACCGAATTCTAATAAATCAACATACCACATTTTGCAAAGTTGCTTGCAAATTTCTTCGAGCCTCTAGATAATTTTTTTATTTAGACATTTTTTCTATATTTAGTAACCAACACTAAATGGTATTTGAGGCTATACGTACAATGCCAGTGGCTTTTATATTCTCCGCGTCTTTTCTTTCTCATTATTATAAGATTTGTTATCATAATATAGTTGTTATGATTGAGGATGCAAGTAGTATGTTGAAGGCCTTCAAATACAGAATTTATCCAAATCAATTTCAAAAACAAAAGTTCGCAGAACATTTTGGTTGTGCAAGGTTTGTTTATAACTGGGCTTTAAATAAAAAAGAAACCTTTTACAAAAAAACAAAGAAAAATCTCTCAAAAAGAATGTTACAAGATCAACTAGTGGCTTTGAAAAAAGAACAGTTATGGTTAACAGATGTAAATAGCCAAACACTCTTAGCAAGTCTATTTAACTTAGACACAGCTTTTACAAAGTTCTTCAAAAGGAGTGCAAAGTATCCACAGTTCAAGAAAAGATATGCTGGTAGACAGTCATACCAGTGTCCCCAACATGTACAAGTAAATTTTGCCAATAATATGGTTAATCTTCCCAAAATAAAAAATATTAAAGCTAAACTACACAGAGAATTTGAAGGCAAAATGAAAACTTGTACAATCTCGAGGACAGCTACTAATAATTATTATATTTCCATACTGGTAGAGAATGGCAAAAAAGAACCTGCGCCTGCTTATATAGAAAAAGAAAAAACAATGGGGCTAGATTTAGGGATAAAAGATTTTGTTATAACAAGCTCTGGAGAAAAAGAACCAAATAACAAGTATCTAAGTAAAAACAAAAAACATCTCAAGAGAATACAACGCAGACTTTCAAAGAAAGAAAAAAGATCTGCAAACAGAGCCAAGGCAAGAAGAAAAGTAGCAAAGATTCATGAGAAAATAGCTAATCAACGTAATGATAGAGCACATCAAGTCTCAGCAAAGTTGGTATACAAAAGTC
>JAGMEA010000036.1 GCA_023128415.1 Candidatus Babeliales bacterium | reverse complement strand
GAATGGAAATTCGATGTCGTTCATTGTCATGATCTTGATACATTACTAGCTGGTGTATGGCTTAAAAAGAAAACAAATTGTAGACTATATTATGATGCTCATGAAATCTTTGGTTATATGATATTAGACAAACCAAAAATAATTTCAAAACTATCATTTTGGATGGAAAAAAAATTAATTAAACATGTTGATAAAATCATTACAGTAAATGATCCATTAAAAAAATACTTTAAAAAGATAAGTTCAAAACCAATTGAAATTATTATGAATTGTAAAAAAATAGAATCGACTGATTATCATTCACCTGAAAATGATGTGTTTACCATTATTTATCTTGGATCACTTAATGAACATCGATTTCTTCTTGAAACAATAGATGTAATAAAAGAAATAACAGATGTTAAATTAATTATAGGTGGTCAAGGAAAACTTTTCAATGAAATTAAAAATAAGTGTCAACAAATTAAAAATATTGACTTTGTTGGATTAGTTCGACAAAATAAAGTAATAAAAATGACAAAACAATCTAATGTTGTTCTTTGTATTTTTAATCCAAATAATAAAAACAATCAAGTAGGTCTTCCTAATAAAGTATTTGAATCTATGGTTTGTGGAAGACCAACTATTATTACGAAAGATCTTTATTATGAAAATGTTGTAAATGATGGTGGAATTGCAATAGAATTCTCAAAAAAATCACTAAAAAATGCAATTATACACTTAAGAGATAATCCTAAATTTTGTGAACAGTTAGGAAAAAACGCATTAAAAAAAGCAATAGAAAAATATAATTGGAAAACACAAGAACAAAAATTGTTACGGTTATATAAATGAAAATCGTAACAATAGTTGGAGCACGTCCTCAATTTATAAAATATGCTTGTATTTACAACGATCTAAGAAAAGAACATGACGAAATCCTTGTACACACAGGCCAACATTATGATTATGAAATGTCAAAGATATTTTTTGATGAGTTAGATATACCTGCACCCGAGTATAATTTAGAGGTAGGTTCCTATACACACGGAAAGCAGACAGCTTTAATGCTCGAAAGAATAGAAAAAGTTTTGCTAAAGGAAAAAGCAGATATAGTCTTGGTTTATGGAGATACAAATTCAACATTAGCAGGAGCATTAGCTGCGGTAAAACTAAGTATGCTTGTAGCTCATATTGAAGCAGGTCTAAGAAGTTATAGATTAGATATGCCCGAAGAAGTTAATAGAGTTTTAACAGATCGAATTTCTAAGTTTTTATTCTGCCCCACAAAAACTGCTGTAAAAAATCTAAAAAATGAGGGGATGGTAAAGGGAGTCTATTTGGTAGGGGATGTGATGTATGATGCTTTTTTAGATAGCCAAAAACTCTTAAGCAAAAGAAAAATTCTCTCTAAACTGGAGCTAAAACCAAAAGGATATCTTTTACTTACAATTCATCGTCAGGAAAATACAGACAACTTTAAAAATCTAAAGTCCATATTATCGGCCTTGATAAAGGCTGAAGAAAAAATAGTTTTTCCTAGTCACCCTCGAACCAAAAAAGCATTGAAAAAAATAGAAGGCTTTAAACTTAAGAATTTCTTACCTATAAAACCTGTAAGCTATCTTGATATGCTTGTGTTAGAGAAAAATGCCCGAAAAATATTGACTGATTCTGGTGGTGTTCAAAAGGAAGCATATTGGCTTGGCACTCCCTGTATTACCCTAAGGAACGAAACGGAGTGGGTAGAAACTGTTGAAGATAAATGGAATATTTTAACGGGAGCAAAAAGTGATAAAATTATAAATGCAATAAAAAATTTTAATCCAAGCGAAAAACAAAGGAAAATCTTTGGCAATGGTAAAGCCTCATTAAAGATAGCAAGGCTCATGAGATGATTTATTTGATTCTTCCAATTTATAATGAAGAAAAATCCATAAGGAGTTTACTTGAAAAAATAGATTCTATTATGAAAAAAAATGATTTATCGTACAAAATTCTTGCAGTAAATGATGGGAGTAGCGATGCGACAAGAATGATTTTAGAAGGCTACTCTGAAAAGATTTCATTAAACATTATAAACCATAAATATAATCGAGGGCTCGGTGAAACTGTAAGAGATGGATTTGAATGGATTGCAGAAGTTTCCAAACCAGATGACATTATTGTGAGAATGGATGCTGATGATACGCATGAACCAAAGTATATCCCAAAAATGATTGAGAAGATCAACAACGGATTCGATATAGCTATCGCTTCCAGGTTTCAAAAAGGAGGTGGACAAAAAGGGGTTAGCCTTTACCGAAGTATTATGAGTATCGGAGCAAATATCCTGATGAAAATATTTTTTCCAATAAAAGGGGTAAGGGACTATACATGTGGTTTTAGAGCTTACAGAGCAGAGGCAATAAAAAATGCGTTATATGTTTTTGGAAATGATTTTGTTGAATTGAAAGGACTTGGTTTCACGACAACCTTGGAAAAGTTAATAAAACTTAAGAGGCTTGGTGCAAAAATTGTAGAAGTGCCCTTCGAACTTAAATATGACCAGAAACTCAGCCAAAGCAGAATAAACAGCAAGATTACAATTTTAGGATATTTAATTTTAATTCTTAAGGGGCTGTATCCTTGGAGATGGGCAAAAATCACTAGGGGATGGCTCAAAAAAATTGAAGAGGTAAAAAATAAAAAATGAGCGGAATATTAGGTATTGTCAACCTAGAGGAAAATGATATAGATAGGCTTGAATTTAAAGAAATGCTTGATACCTTGAAACATAGGGGACCCGACGATGAAAAAGCCTACTTTACTGAAAATATTGCTCTTGGCTACAGAAAACTCGCCACAGTAAATCTTATTGACGGTAACCAGCCAATTAGTAATGAGGATGAAACCATGCGAGTTGTCTGTGATGGCATCATTTTCAATTTTAGGAGTTTGCGAACTGAACTTACATGCCGGGGGCATAAGTTTAAAACCAATTCTGACGCGGAAGTCGTAATACATGCTTATGAAGAATATGGACACCAGTTTCTTGCTCACCTCAATGGAATATACTCTATAGCAATACTGGATGAAAAAAGGAGAAATATTTTACTTGCTCGCGATAGAGTAGGGGTTAGGCCATTATATTTCTATTTTAAAAATGACATTTTAATATTCGCTTCTGAAATTAAAGCGATAATAAAAAGCAATAAGATTAAAAAAGAACCTGATTATGATAGCATTAATGACTATTTAATCTTCCAGTACTGCTTAGGAAAAAGAACTCTTTTTAAAAATATCAACAGAGTATTACCTGGCTATTACTTGATCTGGAACTACATCAGGGGAAAGCCATGCGAATTAAAGCAATATTGGGATGTTGAATATCATTATGATCTCAATCATACCGAGGAGTATTTTATAGAAAAATTAAGATTTTTGTTGGAAGATTCAGTAAAACTCAATTTGATGAGTGATGTTCCTTTGGGTACATATTTAAGTGGTGGGATAGATTCCAGTACAACCACATGTATTGCTGCCGACCTGTCTCCAGAACTCAAACTAAAAACATTTAGTGGCTACTATCCAGAATTTGAGGAATATGATGAGACTAAATATGCAAAAGTAGTAACCGGACATGTAAAGGGGGAGAATTATGCGATTCCCATAGATTACCGTCAGTTTGTTGAAAATATATCCAAAATAATCTATTTTATGGATGAGCCACAAGGTGGTCCTGGAGTTTTCGGCCAATTTATCGTGGCTAAAGAAGCAAGCAAGGAAATTAAAGTTGCTTTGAGTGGAGAGGGAGGTGATGAAATATTTTTTGGATACGCTAAATCATTAATAGCGTACCTAGAAGAGTGTATAAATGGTGCTATAATGGAAACAGCCGACACCAGTAAATACGCTGTTACATTAGAGTCCATAATTCCGAATTTGCCCATATTAAAGATGTACAAGTCTAAGTTACAATATTTCTGGAGGGAAGGACTCTTTGAGCCACAAGACAAACGCTATTTTAGGTTGAATACACAACTGTGTAAGGGTGACCCTTTGATAAACTGGGAATTGTTCAAGGATTTTGATAAACCATTTAAAAAATTTAGCTCAATACTTAACTCGAAGAATTTGTCATCATACATTAATAAAATGTCATATTACGACTTGAAGTTCCCTCTACAGGCAGTACTACATGTTGAT
>JAGMEA010000035.1 GCA_023128415.1 Candidatus Babeliales bacterium | reverse complement strand
CATGAGAAAATAGCAAATAAGAGAAATGCTTTTGTTCACGAAACAAATTTTGCATTGATAAACGAAAACCAAGTTATTTATGCAGAAGACTTGCATGTGAAAGGCATGATGAAAAATCATTGCTTGGCAAGAGCAATAGCGGATACAGCAATGGGAGAACTTGTGAGGCAGGTTAAGTATAAGGCTGACTGGAGAGATAGGCGATTTGTTCAAATAGGAAGATTTGAACCGTCATCGAAGACGTGCAATATCTGCAAAACTATAAATAAAGAATTAAAATTACAGCATAGAGTGTGGAAGTGTAGAATTTGCGGTGAAGTACATGATAGAGATTTAAATGCCGCAATAAATATTTTGAAGATTGGACAGAAAATGTTTCTAGGGAAGGGCAAGCCCGAAGTTAAGCCAGTGGAGAGACCAACCAAGGTTTTTTCTAATAAAAAACAAGTTGGCTCTGTGAAGTAGGAACCGGTTTCTAATTTAAGTATTAGGATGCACGGTAATTTATTACCCTGAGGATGTCACAATGAATAGCATAACTAACATGAATTGGAGCGAGTTGTGCTACTTAGATTTTTTATAAAAATTTTTATACTTTCTGCTTGTCTCGTTTTGGGATCCTTGTTTTATTTTTTTACGACAGAATGGTTTGATTTTTCTGTTTTAGAGAATTATGATCCTGGAAAACCATCAATTGTATTAGATGCTAACAATAAAGAAATTTGTCGCTTTGAATTAGAGTATGATAAAAGAGAACATATAACATCAGATAAACTTCCAGATATTTTAGTTAAAGCATTTATTGCAGCAGAAGATAGAAGTTTTTTTTCACATTATGGAATTTCTCTTAAGGGTTTATTGCGTTCGTTTTTAGTCAATCTTTATCATATGCGTTATATCCAAGGTGCGAGTACAATAACCCAACAACTTGTTAGGGTTTTTTTCTTATCTAATGAAAGAAAAATTGTCAGGAAATTAAAAGAAGTTTTTCTCTCGCTTGCTCTTGAACGAAAATTTTCCAAAGAACAAATTTTGGAACTTTATATCAATAATATTTATTTTGGTCGTGGGATTTATGGAGTTGAGGCAGCATGTCGTAGATTTTGGAATAAATCTGCGCATGAAGTTAATGCTAAAGAGGCAGCTACGTTAGCAGCCGTTGCTAAATCCGCTTATATTTATTCCCCATTAAATTCTCCATTAACTTCTAAAAAACGTAGAAACATTATTTTAAGAAGCATGTATTTAATCGGATATATCTCAGAGGAAGAATTTGAAGAATATAAAAATTCTAATTTAGATTTGTGTGATAAAATTCCTGGTAATCCAATGAGGCTATATATTCAAGAATGGATACGCGGCTGGGTTGAAAATGAATGGGGTAGAGATGTTTTGTATAAAAAAGGTTTAAAGATAAAAACAACTATTGATTTAGATGCTCAAAAATATGCAGAAAAGTCATTTGAGCCGGTAGTAAGAAAACTAAGAAAAACCCAGGGTAAAAGCTTAAATGGTGGAATGATTTCTATAGAAGCCCATACAGGAAAAATTCGTGCATTGATAGGAGGACTAGATTTTAATGAATCTCAGTTTAATAGAGGATTTCAGGCTGTTAGACAAACAGGATCATCTTTTAAACCAATAGTTTATGCGGCAGCTATTCAAGCTGGTTATTCCTTTGACTCTACCTGGATTGATGAGCCATTAGAAATGACTTTAGGTCGAGAAATTTGGAAGCCCAGAAATTGGACTCGACGCTTTGATGGTGAAATGACTTTAGTTAAAGCTCTTTCAACTTCTAATAACATTGTTTCTATAAAAACTTTTCTAAAGGTTGGCCCCGATCCGATAATAGAATTATCAAAAAAGTTTGGTATTTATCGAGAACTTAGGCCATATCCATCGCTTTCTTTGGGGACAGCAGAAGCAACAGTAGAAGAAAATACTGCAGCATTTAATGTTTTTGCAAGCAATGGTTATTATACTAAACCCTTTTTAATAGAGTATGTGAGGGATCAATGGGGAAAGAAAGTTTGGAGTGGTGAGCCTTATAAAGTTAAGGTTTTAGACAGTGTTACGAATTCCAAAATGATAAATGCCCTTTCTTTGTTTATGAAACGTAGAAAATTATTTTTAAATAAAGAACATTGGCTTGATGTTGAGGTTATAGGAAAAACTGGATCAACTAATGATTCTACAACTAATTGGTACGTTGGCTCTAATCCAGAACTAACCACAGCTGTTTATATTGGCAGAGATGATAGTAAGCCCATGGGGGGCCATGTTTTCAGTAATCAGACCACTTATCCAATTTGGTTTAATTTTAATAAATCTATAAAATGCGCAAAAAAAACTTTTTATACTGATCCAAGTTTAAGAGAGTGTTCGATAAACTGGATTACGGGAGAAGCTTCATCAGAAGATTCTGTTGATACAGTAAGTATTTTAAAAGAAGCTTAAATTTTATCGAATTCTTTTTTTAGGTTTTTATACATTTTTGCAAGATCAAAAGAAAGAGGTTTTGTTTCACCAATTAATGGCAAAAAATTAGTATCACCTATCCACCTAGGCAAAACATGTATATGTAGGTGAGAAGGCATTCCGCCGCCACCAGCTTCACCTAAATTGATTCCGACGTTAAATCCATCTGGCTTTAACTCTTGTTTTAATATTTTAATGCTGCTATTAACGGACTCCATTAAGTCCTGACGAGTTTCTGGTGTTAGATCCAACAAGTTGCCCTTGTGTTCTAAAGGAAGAACCATTAAGTGACCTGAATTATAAGGGTATAAATTAAACATGATGACAGAAAGCTTTGTTCTTTTTAAAATATAATGTTTTTCATCATCATCTTGATCAAGCTGTTTACAAAAAGTACATTCTTCACTAGAAGATTTCTTTTTTTTATCTTTAGAATAGGCTACATTACTCACGTAATTTCCTCTCCATGGGGCGTAAATTTTTTTCAAGATATCTCCAATAGTTCAACATCAAAAATTAAAGTTGCACCTCCTGGTATCAAACTTGGAATGCCGTATTCGCCATAAGCTAGATGTGAAGGAATAAAAAATCTCTTTTTTTCTCCAACTTTCATTTTTAAAACTCCTTCATCCCATCCTTTGATAACTTGTCCAATACCGACGATAAAGGTAAACGGCTCTCCTCTATCTACACTGCTATCAAATTTTGCCCCAGGTTTTTCCTCTTCTTCTAGCCATCCTGTATAATGGACATGAACAGCTTGTCCCGATTGGGGGGAAATGGAATCCTTGGATGATTTTTTTAATATTTCGTATTTTAAGCCTGATTGTGAAGTTTCTATTTTTGTATCCATAATTACTTTTGTTTTTTTACAAGTTTTTATACTTGCAATAATTCCTCCTAATAATGCTAATAAAAATATTTTTACAACTACGTTATTATTCTTCTTCAGGAACATAGGTACTCTTAATTTGTAACTCTTTAAGTTGTTTGTCGTCAACTTTTGATGGAGTTTTCATTAGAGGACAGGTGCCAGATTGTGTTTTGGGAAATGCAATTACATCTCTTATTGAGTCGGAGCCAGATAGTATCATTAAAAATCTATCTTGCCCAAAAGCAAATCCACCATGAGGAGGGAACCCAAGTTGTTGAGCTTCTAATAAAAATCCAAATTTTTCTTCTGCTTCTTTTTGTGAAATTCCCAATAAATCAAAAATTTTAGATTGCATTTCTGAATCATGTATACGAATAGATCCACCACCAATTTCTTGACCATTGCATACTAAGTCGTAGGCTCTAGATTTTACATCCTTGAGCTCAAGATTTTCCCAGTCTTTTTCTGGTTGAGTGAACGGATGATGTACAGAATCCCATCTTTTTTCATCTTCGTTATATTCAAAAAGTGGAAAATCTGTAACCCATAAAAATTTAAATTTATTTTTATCTATTAAGTTTAAATTTTTTCCTAATAACAATCTTAGCTTAGCTAAAACACCCCAGCTTTCTTTATATTTTCCTGCTACAAAGAATAAGGTATCTTTAGTCGAAAGAGTTGGGATAATTTCACGTACTTGTTTTAAAAAATCTTCAGGTAAAAATTTTGAAACTGGAGAATCTGGAGTGCCATCTTCTTTGAATCTTACGTATAATAAACCCTTAGCTTCGAACTTTTTTATAGCCTTATCTACTAAGTTGTCTAACTCTGACCTAGTAAATTCTTTTTCTTTAACATGAATCATTCCTACCTCACCATCTTTATCAATGATGGAACGTAAGAATTTTAATTCTGTTTCCTTGAAAAGATTTGTAGCCTTTTTGATTTCCAAGCTAAATCTAGTATCAGGAGCATCTGTTCCAAATTTAGAAAAGGCTTCATCATAGGTTATCCTAGGAAATGGCAGATCAAGTGGTTGTTTTAGTACTTTGTCGAAAATTTTGCTCAAAATACCTTCACAAATATTTTGTATATCTGATTCTTGAATAAATGACATTTCAATATCTATTTGAGTGAATTCAGGTTGTCTATTTGCTCTTAAATCTTCATCTCTAAAACATTTAACTATCTGAAAATATTTATCTACTCCACTACCCATCAAAAGCTGTTTATAAATCTGTGGTGACTGAGGAAGAGCATAAAATGTTCCAGGTGATAGTCGTGAGGGTACTAAAAAATCACGTGCTCCTTCAGGGGTGCTTTTTGATAATATAGGAGTTTCGATTTCGTAAAAACCTTGTGAGTCAAGATACTCTCTGGCTGTAAAGGCTACCTTGTGTCTTAGTTTTAGGATGCTTTGCATTTCCTCTCGACGAAGATCTATATATCGATATCTAAGTTTTAGTTCTTCATCAACATTTTTTGCTTCTTCTAACTGATAGGGAAGTGGATTTGCTTTATTAACTATAGATAAATTGTCGACCTGTAATTCGTATTTTCCAGTGCTTAATTTTTCATTTATAGTTTCTGGAGACCTATTAATAACTTTTCCACGTACAGATATTACAAATTCGTGTCTAAGTTTGTGGGCAAGATCTAATGATTTTTGATCAATATCAGGATTAAAGACTAGTTGCATGGTGCCAGTTCGGTCGCCTAGATCTATAAAAATAAGGCCGCCATGGTCTCTTCTATTTCTGACCCAGCCGGATAAAAAAATTTCTTTGCCTAAAAAGCTTTCGTTTACTTCTCCACAATAAGCAGATCTTTGAAATAACTGCATTTGATAGTCCCTAGCATATAGAGTATGACAGATAGATTTTAGTATTTTAGCAGTTTTTATTTTAAAAAACAAAGCAGCCATCATCAAATAATAGCTACTTTGTTTTAATTTATATGTATTCCTATGGTTATAAGCATAGGTTATTTAGAATTTATAGGTTAAGCCAAGGTTTAGCATGTAAGCTGAATCTGTACCTATTCTATAACTTGAGGTGTCTATTCCAGATTTATCAGCTTCATCCAACTTATTATAAACATCACCCCTTAAAGGAGTTCCTTTAATGTCTGAGTAATAACTTCCAGGAAAGAATATTGCGAAATCACCAAAGGCATATAAATCTTTAAGTACTAGATATTTGAAGCGTATGTTCCATTCTGTTCCTAAAAAGTTGCTTGCGCGCAGAGCCGATGTTGTTTCGTTTGCTTGATCGTATGCAAAAGCTCCCTTATCCTTCCAGAACAATAAGGCATTTGATTGTACGTAAAATTTCTTTTCGTTTCTTTCTATTGGGAACCACTTTGCTCCAAATCCCAAATAATGCATATCTGTAAATGAACCATCATCGCCGGCTTCTCTATCAAAATCAGGCAAAACAGTTAATGGACGTTTAATTTTTCTTGCATCAAGAACTAGTACACTAGGAACTCTTTGGCCAGCATAAAGTTCCTGTAAACCAACAAATCCATGATAGTTTTTGCTATATTCTTTTCCGGTTCCATGTGGATTTTCGTCACCTGAGGCAAATCCATAAGCTAATGCAAATTTCATATCTACTGGTTCAGCATTATATGCTAAATCAGTTACGAACATCCATCCCGCATAGCTATTTTTATAAGATGGGCGATATCTATCACTAGCATTATAAAGATTAACTCCACCAGCGGTTTGATCTATGAAAGCACCATTGGTAATGTTACTTTTATTTGCTTCAACGATTATTTTAATTTCATTAGTAACAGCAACGGAGGAGCCTGCAGCGCTAACAGATTTTACCTTTGTATATTTTTCAACAACAGATCCATCTGTGTCACGAACAGCATTAATAATATTTCTATCTATATGATAGAGGGTTTCATTACCAAAGTTATGTGCAAATTCTGTACCCCATTCAAAATTTCCGTTTTTATATTCTACTCCAAGACCACCAGTTCCTAGCTCACTTTTAGCATCAGCATTAAATTCTATTGTTCTATCTGAGGCTTCGTTGTACATAAGATATGGTTCAAACTCTAGTACTCCAAATTTATCTTCTTTTTTCAAAGGTTTAATTTTTAATCTAAGTGCAAATAAATCATTATCCTTTGCTACACCCCTCCAAGGTGTTAGGTGTTTTCCAACATGATTGTATTTGTCATGATTAAATGTTTCTCTGAGGTTGTTGGATTTTTCTTCTAGTTTTGAATAGTAAAGGTCATAAGCAACATGATCTTTTACTAGTTCTCCGTTGAGGTTAATACCTGGAGCTGATTGGTCATTTTGATATCCTGTGTAAATTCCTAAAAACTCTTTAGATAACCCATAAACAGGTCCCAGGGATATTCCTCTGCCAATCCAGAATGGGAAGAAACCAATTTTTAGAAAATGAAGAGTTTTATCTTCTTTTGCTCCAAACACAGCATTTAAGCTTAATTGCATCCAAGCATCTCTCAACCATATATTTGGCCTTAAGCTTTTATGACTATGGCTTCCCACTGTCAAATCTGTTCCATCAATTCTGATGCTCTCACTTGTTGTGGCTCCAAAATTTCCAGTGTTTCCCCATAGATATTTTTGACGAAGATCGACAAATAATTCTACAGCCTTGTGGCCAAATTCTTTTTCTCCATAAACGAGATCTGCAGACAAATCCATTGTTTGTTTAAAAAAACCATATTCATCTGGAAGAGTATTGTTTAAGAGGACAATATTTTTTGCAAAAAAAGATTCGAATTTTGCATCACCGCCTAATGTTAATTCTAAATCACCCCTTCTTATTTGGACCAAAGGTTTCGATCCCGGCGCATTTTCAGCAATAAGTTCATCACTTTTTTCTTCAGTGATAGGTGGAGAATACTGAGGTCCTTGTGGAAAACCTTTCCGTGAAATTTTTTCTTTTACTGGAGATTTTTTGTTTTCATCTTCTGGAAATCCTCCAGCGTTTACATAGCTTGTGCAAGAAACTTTGGTTACAAAAATACTTAAAATTAAACTTAAACTTAAAGTTATTATTGTTTTATTATTCTTTGTTTTGATTAATCTGCCCACAAGAAGATCTCCAATTTTAATTTTGATATTTTTTAAAGAAAAAATTTAAATATAAAACATTCGAATGTTATGATTCTTAGCGTATTTTGTCAACTGTAAATTGCCTAAATTATATCCTTAATTACTTCAATAATTTTTGCAGAATCTATCTCTGCATCAGCCAAGAGTTCCGATGGATTTCCTGATCTAGAGATTTTTTTTACGTAAAGATTTTTAACTATAATTTCATTATTAACAACTGCGCTGTTAATAATTTCACCAATTCCACCAGGACCATAATGATCTTCAACAGTAAGAATTTTATTTTGTGAGTTTAGTGCTACTTCTAAAATTGTTTTTCTGTCTATTGGTTTAATGCTGTATAGATCTATAACAGAAACAAAAATGTTTTTATTTTTCAAGATATCATGTGCTTTTAAAGCTTCATGTAAAGTTATTCCTGCGGCTACTATACATGCTTGAGCATTTTGTTCTTTTTTCACAACCTTGCATCCACCAATAGAAAAAGTTTCGTTTTTGTCGTAAATATTTTTAGTGTTCATTCGAGTGGTTCTGATGTATGAAATTCCTTCATTATAATTTGCAGAGTGTTCCATGATTTTATATGTAGAAACAGCATCACTAGGATAAAAAATGATTGATTTTGGAATACTTCTGATCATTCCTAAGTCTTCCAGTGCCATCTGAGAGGGTCCATCTTCTCCTATTGATACTCCGCAATGTGAACCACACAGTCTCAGGGCATTTCTACCAATGCCGGCCATTCTTATTTGATCAAATGCTCGTGTTAAAAATGCTCCAAATGTTGCAACGAATGGGATTTTACCACGCAATTCCAATCCCGTAGCTACTCCAATCATATTTTGTTCTGCAATAAAACATTGGAAAAAACGATTTGGAAATTCTGTTTCAAATATTTCAGTAAACGTTGAATTTTTAACATCAGCATCAAGGACAATAACATTTTCTGATTTTCTACCCAAAGCGGCTAGGGCATAACCATAAGCTTTTCTTGTTGCTAACTTTGTTTCTTTTCCAAATAAATGGGCATTTGGATCGTCTTCTATATTTAGTGTGATGAGAGATGAAACAGCCATAGTTTTTTTTTCTGGAAGGCTTGGAGAAAAAGAATTGTTTGAATATTCAAATGCTTCACTAAACTCTTTTTTCAAGTGTTCTATTGCCGCTTCGGATTCTTCTTTTGGTAATGGTTTCCCGTGAAAACCGATTTTATTAGATCCATTTTCTAGGCCGTATCCTTTAAATGTTTTTGCAATTATCATTGTTGGTTTATCTTGGGAGTTTGCTGCATTTTCGAAAGCTTTTATAATTTCTTCAAAGTTATGGCCATCAATTTTAATCGAGTTCCATCCGAAAGCTTCAAATTTTTTTCTATAAATTTCTATATCGTGATCATGTATAGATTCGCCGGATTGCCCTAGGCGGTTACAATCAAGAATTCCTATTAAATTATTGAGCTTATAATAAGAGGCTATTTCAGCTGCCTCCCAAATTGAACCTTCGGCTGCTTCTCCATCACCAATCATTACGTAAATTTTGTATTCTAAATTATCAATCTTGGCACTAAGCGCTTCTCCCACTCCGATGGAAAGTCCTTGTCCTAAAGATCCTGTTGCTGCTTCATTATATTCGAATCTTGGAGTTGGGTGCCCTTCTAATTCAGAGTCAAATTTTCTTAAGGACATTAGTTTTTTGTCGTTAATGACTCCAGCTTGTTTCCATGCAGCGTATACTAGTGGTATGGCATGGCCTTTAGATAAAATAAATCTATCATTGCTAGGATTTTTAGGATTTGTTGGGTCATATTGCATTGTATGAAAAAATAAGACAGCTATAATGTCTGCAGCAGAAAGGGCTGATGTTGGATGTCCAGATTTGCTTTGTGTTGTTGCTCTAATAGAGTCGATTCTTAAATTCAGTGCTTTGTTTTTAAGGAATAGAATATTGTTTGACATTTTAAAACCTCAAGAGGATTAAGTTTCAATTTTTTTCTGAATTTGAGTGTAGCAAAAGTTATCGTTTCAGGAAATTTTGAAACTTTTATGAAAAAGACTTCACGTTAAAATTGAACATCACTAAACTTAAAAAAGCATAGATGAATAATAGAGGTTAATTGTGGCTGAAAAAATAAGCATTTTCTTAAACTCCGTTTTTCCTCAAGAACATTTGTGGAAAATGAAGCTTTTTCAAAACTGGAGTCATATAATTGGTTCCTTAAATGGAAAGGTCCGTATAGAAAGGCTGGAAGGTAGTCTTTTGGTTTTAGGGGTAACTCATCCTGCATGGGCACAGGAACTTCTTTTGTTTTCCAACGTTTTGAGAAAAAAAATTAATAATCTTTTTAATGAAGAAAAAATTCGTAACATAAGATTTTGCACAACAAAATTGGGGATAAAAGATAGGGCTGTTTTTCCCAAAATCAAGAATTATGTATCTTTTGAGAATATTGAAAACATTGCTTTTTCCTCTGGAGAACGTGCAAGCTTAAAGCAAATTAAGTCTGTTGAGTTACAAGTCGTTCTAAAAAAATATTATGTTCGTTGTAAGGGACAAAAAAAGGAGTCTTGTTGTGGAAAAAACAGCAAAAATAAAAAGATTGTCTGCTAATAAAGGCGTAATATTTTTTAATATTTTATTTTTCAGTATCAGTTCTGTTTTTGCTAGGGGGCTCAGCATTATTGATGAAGGTAGCCCAAGCAAGAAAAAATATGAAAGTTACTTAATTGCCGAGTTAGAACTTGCTAGGGGGAATTTATCTGAAGCGGAAAAGCAATTTGAAAAATTTTCTAAGTTTGGGGAAGGTAGAAGGGCACAACATGGTTTGTTAAGAACCTGGCTAAAAGCTGGTAAGTATAGCCTAATTGCTCAGCAGATAAACGATTTTGATGTAAAAGATTTAGAAGTTCAATTAGCTTTCATTATGGCTTACTTAAATACTAAGCATTTTGATAAAGCTGAAACGTTGTTAACAAAATTGTATAAAATTTATGCTAAAAATGAACAAGTTGCATATTTTTATGCCTTGTTATTTTTAGAAACTAAGCGAGAAGCTAAGGCATTAACCTTTGTAGATAGTTTTTTGGCAAGCCTTGATACTCTAAATCCGCGGCATTCATTCTTCTATTTCTTAAAATCAAGAATTTATGTTCAGATGGGTAAGACTGAATTAGCCCTTAATTCTATAGATAAAAGCTTAAAACTTTATCCTCAGTTTAAAAAAGGTTGGTTATTAAAAGCTCTTTTGGCGGAACAGGTAAAAAAAATAGATTCTGCTATTGATGCATACCGATCCTATTTAAATTTTGTTGGTAAGGATGCACAAGTTATTAGAAAGTTGGTTTTATTATTGTTTTCTAATAATAGATTTCAAGAAGCAGAGAAAGAATTAAAAAAAATTCCTATAGATAGCGAAGAATACTTTTTTGATTTGGCTTTAATACAGGCAAAAGGTGAAAATTTTAAAGAAGCGCTTCAAAATACAGACAAGGCTTTAGCTAAAAATAAAAATCTGTTTCAAGCAAAGATTTTAAGGGTTGAAGTATTGTTAAAACAAGGCCAGACAGATTCGGCTACAGAATATGTTTTTAAATGGATCGAGCAAAACCCTGCAGATAAAATGGGCTTAGCCATGTTTCCTGCCCTCAAAAATTCTGGGGTAAGGAAGGAAAAATTGATAAGTATGCTGCATGGAGTTATAGATAAAGGCATTGCGCATAAAAATTTATTGGCAGTTCTGTCTGATTTATATGTTGATATTAAAAAACTTAGAGCTGCTTTGCCCTATCACAAACAAATTCTTGAATTAACAAAAGATGAGTTACTTAAGTCTAAAGTCTTTTATCAAATGGGATATACTTATTTAGTTAGTGGTGAGGGTGAGAAGGTAGAAGAGTATTTGAAAAAGTCATTAGATGGAGTAGAAGTTTATTTACCCGCTTACAATCTGCTTGCATATTATTATGCGGATACTGAGAAAAATTTAGAATATGCGCTAGAACTTATAGACAAGGCCTTGGTTTTTGAACCAGAGAATTCAGTTTTTTTAGACACTAAGGGTTATGTTTTATTGAAGCTGGGTAAGTTCCTAGAGGCAAAAAGAGTTTTTAGAAGGGCCCTTTTTATTTCCCCTAAAGATAATTTGATTCAAGAACATCTAAAACTAGCAAATAAATAATGAGGTCTAAAAATAAAAAATCCGTTTGTGTAGTTGCGGGTGGCTCTGGAGGGCATACCTTACCAGCTTTGACCTTGGCGAATCGGTGGAAGGACAAACGCAAAATATTTTTTTTTACTACCACGAGATCTATAGATAAGAGAGTTTTAAGGGATAGGTCAGATTTAAAATTTACTTATTTTAAGCTTAACAAGTTTCCCGGTAAGAAAATTTATCAATATCCAGCCTTTTGTTTTCAGTTTTTGTTGATTTTTATTAAAACTTTTTTTCTTTTGTTAGTTTTAAGACCTTCAAAAATAATTAGTACTGGAGGGGATATAAGTATACCAGTTTGTTTTGCGGGGCGGCTTTTGAGAATTCCAATAGATCTTTATGAAGTTAATGCCGTACCAGGTAGGGCAATAAAGCTTTTATCTAAATTTGCTAAAAATATTTTTATTACATTTGATGATTGTAAAAAATTTTTTCCTTCTGAGGCATTGAAGGTAAATTATCCTTTAAGGTTTGTTGAAGAAGATAGATTTTATGATAAAAAAAAGGTTTTGAGGGATTTGGGTTTGGATCCTGCGAAAAAAACTATTTTTTTGCTAGGTGGTTCTCAGGGGTCTGTATTTTTAAATCGGATTTTTAAAAGGTGGGTAGAAAAAAATAAAGATTATATTAATGATCTGCAAATAATCCACCAGACTGGGTCTTTAGAGCAACAGCATTTTGAAGATTTTTATAAAAAATTAAATTTTCTAAATAAAGTTTTTGATTATTCTGACAATGTTAAGAAATTTTATCAGGCGGCAGATTTAATCGTTTGTAGGGCTGGGGCAGGTACTTTATTTGAAATAAATTTTTTTCAAAAAAGATGTTTAGTTATTCCACATAAAAATAATTATTCAGATCATCAAAGTAATAATGTTATTTCTCTTGTTAAAGAATCGCCTAAAATTTTCTGTTATTTGGATCAAGACCAAGTGTTAAAAGATAAAAGATACTTTGAGTATTTTTTGGGTACCGTTTTAAGCTAATCCATTATCTATTTAATTATGGCTCCAGTCATTTCTGTAGGTTGAGGTATTTTAAAAATATTTAGGATAGTTGGAGCGATGTCTTGAAGGCTGTAAGAGTTGGTCAAGAAACGTTTTCCCTCTAAATCTTTACTAATTACAATAAATGGTACGGGGTTTTTTGTATGATACGAATTTGGTTCTTCTGCATTTCCATGGTCTGAAGTAATTATTAAAATTCCATTTTGTTCATGTACAACTTCTTCATATATTTTTTTTAATTCCATATCTAAACATTCACAAGCCTTAATTGTAGCGTTTAGATTAGCTGCATGGCCAACCATATCAGCATTTGCGTAATTGACTAGATAGAAATCTTTGTGATGAATTTTTAGAGTTTTTAATAATTGTTCAGTTATTTCAGGAGCGGACATTTCTGGTTTTTGGTCATAGCTCTTTAATTTTATAGAAGGAATTAAGCTACGCTCTTCAGTCTGAAGTTGTTTATCTACCATGCCTCTAAAAAAGTAAGTTACGTGCGCATATTTTTCAGTTTCTGCAATTATAAAGATTTCTTTTTTATATTTTGCTAATACATCTAAAAGAGTGTTTTTTATTTTTTCATCTTCAAAAATTATATCATTATTAAATTCTTCTTTATATCTAGTTGTGGAGATAAAAAATGAAAGTTTAAGATTAAATTTTTTATCAAATTTATTAAAATTTGGATTTATAAAACATTCAGCTAGTTGTCTTGCCCTGTCTTCCCTAAAATTTGCAAAAATTATACCATCATTATCCTTGATAACTCCTTCTGTAGAAAGCGATATTGGTGTAATGAATTCATCGGTTTCATTTTTAGAATAAGCTTGCTCTACCTCAGCTTCATAATTGGTTTGATTGTTTGCTTTTTGAGTCAAAATATTAAAACTTTTTTCAGTTCTATCCCAATTGTTGTCCCTATCCATAGCATAGAAGCGTCCATGTAGACTTGCCATTGTGCAACTATATTTTTGGCATATGTTATCTAAATTTTTTAAATACTTGAGAGCAGACTTGGGGGCTGTATCCCTTCCATCTAAAAATGCGTGCACAAAAATTGTTTCTACACCTATTTCATGTGCCAGTTTTACGAAGGCAAAAATATGTTCTTCATGGCAATGAACGCCGGCATCGGATAAAAGGCCCATTATGTGCAGGGCATTGTCTTTTTTTAATAACTTTAATTTAGAGATTAACATTTCATTTTTAAAAAAAGAGTTGTCGTTAATTATTTCATTAAACTTTGTTAAAGCACTTTTAGTTATTCGTCCCGATCCAATAGTAAGGTGGCCGACTTCCGAATTTCCCATATAATTTTCGGGTAGTCCCACAGCCGGTCCTGATGCTTTTAATAATGTATTGGGATATTTAGATAACCATTCATTCCAATTTGGCATATTTGCAAGGGCTATGGCATTCCCATTTTTTTCTTTTATATATCCAAAACCATCTAAAATAATAAGCATTAAAGGGGTACTTGTTTCATTCATTAGAAAGCCTTTTTAGTTTAGTCAAATTTTATGTTAGATTATCTTTTGTTATCAACTAAATTTGTTTAGGTTTAAACTATCTTAGTATTTCTTTACTTATTATTGGAAGGGAAAGCTTTATGAAAAAATTATTTTTAATTGTTTTACTAAGTTCTATGGCCTTGAGTGGAAAGATTTGGTGTGAAGATACCACTCATCAAGACGAAGAAGAGTATTCTTTTGTAGTGAAAGACGATCTATCAACCCCTCATAATGAAGCAAAATTTGCTGCCTTTTTAGCAAATGGAATTACAAGATTTTTTGATCGACACGAAACAATTAAGGTGGGTTTTGTCAATTTATATTTAACACATGTTAAAAATAAATCAGAAGCATTGAGTGGATTAGAAGGGTTATCAGTTTGGCAGCAGGCTAAGTTGTACGGTACAACTATGGGATGTATTGCTGGCGATTCGGCTCAAGCAATAGCAAATAAGGTTAAAGATATTGTTAAGGAAGAAAAAACTTCTTTGTTTGGCTCAGAAGATAAAGAATTAGATTCTGTTGGAATGGCTAAATTAACTTTGTCTGTTCTTGGACGAGTTATTATTGCTCCATTGCCTACCTCCAAAGAAAAATTAGACAAACAAAAATATGTTTATACCGACTTTATACTACCAATTATGGGTATTTTTGGTGCAAAGTATGCTTATAATTATTTCTTTAAAGGTGGCCCAGACGTTCCTCCTTCAGCTGGAGCATCAGAAACTAGCGAAATTTCTAAAGGTGGTGGTCCAGATGATTCTTTTCTAATATTAGATGCAGCTGAAACGCCAGCTGAAATTTCTAATGAAGCTAAAAAAGTTATGGTGGCAGTAGCGGTTTCAGAATCGGAACTGGAAGCAGATGTAATTGCATTATAAATTATGAATGAAAAGGCAAATAAACACACATTTGCTATTTATTTTGAACTTTTAAATTCTATTATAGGCTCCTCTGCTAAGGTTTTAAGACTTGATCACAGGGACGTTTGGAAAAGATTAATTAAGGTATTAAGGCTAAACGTAGGGGAATCTTTTATTTTATTCGATAAAAGTTACTATTGCCTATTGTCTCTTAAAGAAGAATCTCTTAGAAAAAAAAATATTATAGTAGCGGATGTTATAGAGACTTCTGTTAATAAGGTCTTATCTCCAGAAATTATTTTGGCATGCCCCATATTAAAAAAAGATGATTTTGAAAAAGTTGTTTATTTTGCAGCAGAATTAGGAGTTACAGAAATTGTTCCGCTACAAACTGATAGGGTGAGTAGAAAGTGGGGAGGAGATAAGGAGCTAAGCAGACTTAACAAAATTGTAATATCTGCGGCTGAACAATCAAAAAATTTTTTCCTACCAAATATAAAAAATTTAACAACTTTAGATAAATTTTTAAACTCGAGTTTAGATGAAAAGTCCAAAAAAATTCATCTAGATGTAGACGGTGAAAGGTTGTTAGGTTTTATAGAAGAGTGTAAACGTAACGCAGTTGATAAAATCATTTTAACCCTTGGTCCTGAAGGGGATTTGACAGAAAAAGAAAAAAAACTTTTAAAAGATTATAATTTTAAATTTATTTTATTAACACCTACAGTATTAAAAGCAGAGCATGCTGTTGTTGTGGGTCTTGGAGTTTTAAGAAGTTTGCTGTGAAAAAAGGTTATTAGTTTCTACAGGGATGTGTACCCTTATTAAAGATGTTTAAATTAAGTTTGGCGCATTAAAAGGATTTAAAATATGAGCATAAAATCTGATCGCTGGATTCGTGATATGGCTATTAAGCAGAAGATGATTGAACCATTTATTGATAGACAAGTACGTAAGACAGATGGAGCTGCAACACTGCAGCAAGTAAGTTATGGCTTATCTAGTTATGGATATGATCTTCGTGTTGCAGATGAATTTAAAATTTTTACAAATGTGCACAATTCTATTGTAGATCCAAAGTGTTTTAAAGATGATTCTTTTGTTGAAGTTAAAACAAATATTTGTATTGTTCCCCCTAATTCCTTCGCTCTAGCACGAAGTGTCGAATATTTTAGAATTCCTAGAAATGTTTTAACCCTTTGTGTTGGAAAATCAACTTATGCTAGATGTGGGATTATAGTTAACGTCACTCCATTTGAACCTGAGTGGGAGGGATATGTTACTTTAGAGATATCCAATACTACACCACTTCCTGCCAAGATTTATGCTAATGAAGGACTAGCTCAGGTTGTATTTTTTGAATCTAGTGAGGAGTGTGAAATTTCATATGCTGATCGTAAAGGTAAGTATATGAAACAAGTTGGTATTACTTTGCCGACAGTTTGATATGAGAAAACATGAATTATTGCCTCATGTTGCAGATGTTAGATTAAATTTAGAGGGAGATTCTTTAAAAGAACTTTTTATTGCAGCGATAGAAGGAATGGCTGAACTTTCTAAAAAAGAACTTTGTAAAGAATTCAAACTTGAAGAACAAATATCTATTTCTGCTAAAGACGCAACTATATTACTTATTGACTTCTTATCTGAAATTTTAACCTTGCAACATGTCAACAAGGCTATTTATTGTAAGATTGACTTTTCTTCTCTTTCCGAGACATCCTTAAATGCTATGGTCTATGGCTGTTCTACAGATTCTTTTGATGAAGACATTAAAGCAGTTACGTACCATGAAGCAGAGATAAAAAAGAATAAAAAAGGGTTTTACGAAACTGTGATTATATTTGATATTTAGGAAAGAGATGTTTGATAAAAATATCTTAAAGAAGGTGTCGTCTGTCTTGTGGGAAATAAGTAAATCATATCGACGAGACATGAAAGTTCCTGCCAGGGTATATGCTACAGAAAAAATGTTAGATGATATTGTTCAAGATAGGTCTTTAGATCAACTTGTTAATTTTTCAACTTTACCAGGAGTAGTTGGTAATGTATTGGCAATGCCAGATGTTCACGAGGGATACGGTGCTCCAATTGGCGGTGTAGCAGCCATGTTGCATCCGGATGGAGTGATTTCTCCTGGGGCTGTGGGGTATGATATAAATTGTCTTCATCCAGATACTAAAGTTTATTTACCCTTTGGTGCAACTATATCTATCAAAAGTTTGGTTGAAAAAAAATTTAATGAAGTTTGTATTTTAAATAAGCGTGATAAGCAATTAATTAATATTCCAGTTATTGGTTGGCAATCAAGAAAAGAAAATAAAAGTTTATATCACATTACTAGCAAATTTGGCTTTTCAATAAAAGCCACGGGCGATCACCCCTTCTATAGCGACAAAGGGATGATAGATGCAAAAAAACTAAAGGTTGGTGAAAATCTAGTTATAGATCCATTTGTTGGTGTTAATTATGAAAAACCAAAAAGTTTTGAACTTATAAACTTAAATTTCATTATTGAGGCTTTAAAAGCATTAGGATTTGAAAATAATGGCAATCGTTTTGCTCAGATTGTTTCTTGGTTTAAGAGAAGTAATTTTTTAAATTTGCGACTTGATGATTGGAGAATTCCTTATCTTGTAAAAATTATTGGTTTGCTTTTCGGAGACGGGACCATGAATTTTGTCGGCAAATTAAAAAAGGGGCAAATTAGTTTTTATGGTAATAAGGAGGATCTTATTAGCCTAAAAAGTGATTTAAGTATCGTAGGCATTAAATCAAGTGTTTATAGTAGAAAAAGAAATAATGTTGTTAAAAATCATTATAAAAAAGAATATAAATTTTCTTCTACAGAACACTCATTACACATAGGATCTAGTGCATGTACTTTACTTTTTTATTTGTTAGGTTGTCCGCTTGGAAATAAGACTCAAGATGAGATCTCTGTTCCTTCTTGGATAATTGAGCATGCGCCTATGTGGCAACAAAGATTATTTTTGGCTGCTTTTTTTGGAGCAGAGATGTCAACTCCTAAAATGATCAATAAGTATAATTTTTATAGCCAAACACTTAACATTAATAAAGCTGTTTCCTTGAAAAATAATGGAGTTAAATTTTTAGAGGATATTAAAAATCTTTTGTCTGCTTACGGAATAAAATCAAGTTCTGTGGTTGAAGTTGAAGGGCTATCTAATAAAGAAACGATAGGTTTACGTTTCCACGTGTTGAGTGCTTCTGAAAATTTAATAAGGTTTTATAAAACAATAGGCTTCGAATATCATCGTGAAAAGAAAAAGCTTGCTAATTTAGCTATTTGCTACTTGCAATGGAAAAAGTCTGTAGTTGAATTAAGAAAGCAAACAAGAGTTCATGTACGCACTTTATATGGTACAGGGGTTTCCATTAATCAGTTAAAAATGTCCTACGCACAGACATATGTTAGCGGAGATTTTATAGAACGTTCCGTTTGGAATAGTGGGCGTGATGAGCCACGAATAGCTTTTGACTTTCCATCATTTGCAGATTTTTTACAAAATTATGCATATGGGGATGATGGATTAGTTATGGATGAGGTTGTTTCTATGGAGAAAGAACCATTCAAGGGTTTGGTTTTTGATATTACGGTTAATCATATAGACCACAACTTTATAGCGAATGGTTTTGTTGTTTCCAATTGCGGCGTCAGACTGGTTCGATCAGATGCGGTTTTAGATGACATTAAGAATCAACTTTCAAGTTTTGCTAGAGAAATTTATCATTGGATTCCCTCAGGTGTTGGTAGAGGAGGAAAGCTTAAGTTAACACCATCTGAAATCGATGCTGTTTTAAAGCATGGAGTCAAATGGATGGTTGATCAAGGTTATGCCAACAAAGATGATATACGACATATTGAATCTTTTGGATGTTTGGATAATGCAGATCCGACATGTGTTTCAGAAAGGGCAAAACAGCGTGGGCATGATCAACTTGGAACTTTAGGTGCAGGCAACCATTTTGCTGAAGTTGATTTTGTAGAGGAAATTTATGATGAAGATGCTGCAAAAAGTTTAAATCTTAAAAAAAATCAAATTGTTTTTTTAATTCATACGGGATCAAGAGGGCTTGGTCATCAAGTTGCAACAGATTATATTAAATTAATGATGGATGTAATGTCCAAGTACGGAATAGAATTGCCTGATCGTGAGCTTGCTTGCGCCCCCTTTTCTTCTAAAGAGGGCACAGATTATTTTAACGCTATGGCGGCAGCTGCAAATTTTGCTTGGTCGAATCGTCAGTTAATTACTTGGGAAATGCGAAATGCTTGGAAGCGTGAATTTGGTGAATCTGTAGGAGAGCTTTCTCTTGTATATGATGTTGCACATAACATGGCAAAAATGGAAGAACATGAGATAGATGGCAAAAAACAACAAGTAATTATGCATAGAAAAGGTGCAACGAGAGCGTTTGGTCCAGGACACCCAGAAATAGCCGAAGAGTATCGAGCTAAGGGTCAGCCCGTATTAATTCCAGGTAGTATGGGAACAGCATCGTATGTTTTAATGGGTACAAACGAGGGAATGAAAGAATCGTTTGGTAGCTGTTGTCATGGGGCAGGTCGAAGAATGTCTAGGCACGCAGCCAAAAAAATTGTTCATGGAAAAGAATTAAAAGAAAAACTTTTAGAACAAGGAATCCACATAGTATCGGGTTCTGTTTCCCGTTTAGCTGAAGAGGCTCCTTTAGCATACAAGGATGTGGACGAGGTAGTTGAAGTTGTGCATACCGCTGGAATTGCTAAGAAAGTTGCAAAGCTTCGTCCATGTATTGTTGTTAAGGGTTGATGATTAACAAATCAAGATTTTAAGAGTATTTGGTTTTGAATTTTTGTGTTTTGAGATAAAGAGGTAATAGTTTATTGCTCAAATCTTTTTTTGAATTCCATTTTTCTAAGGCGATTTTTGCTATCTGATTAGTGGAAACAACGTCTTGCTCAAAAAAATTTGCATGGCTGCCCAAAAAATCTTTTATTTTTTCTAAATGAAGAGAAGCGCCATTACCTGTAAATAATATATCGGCTTTCATGTCTTTTAGTTTATTCAATAAGGAGTCTATGTTTTGATAACCCTTTTCTTTACTGGATAAATTATTTTGTTCTTTTTGAAAAATCCCATAATAAACGTCTTTATTATATGCATTTAGCAATGGGATAATAATTGGGGTTGAGTAATTTGTCATTTCTTGTACTAATCCTTCAAGTCCGTCTATACCAATTAACGGTATTTTTTTTGTGAAACTAATGGCATTAACCGTAGTTATAGCGACACGGAGTGACGTGAACGCTCCGGGACCTTGATCAATAGCAATGAAATTTAAATCTTTAAGAGATAAGGAGTTATTGTTTAGTAGGTTGTTTAATTTTGGCACCAAAATAGAAGAAGCTCTTTTATTGTCTTCTTTAAAAGTGTTGATACATAAATTTTGATCAAACAATCCTAATTCGAGATATTTATAACTACCCTGGACGCAAATAAATCTTGTTGTCATAAAAATATACTATTCGTCTCGATATTTATTCTTTTGGCGTTGATAAAACACACTGAAGGCATCGTCTTTAATGGTTTTTTCTTTTTTTTCGATTATTTTTCCACAGTTAAGACAACGCCAACCTTCAAAATTTATAAAATGATTGAAAAATGACTGTTTAACTATTAACCCTTTACATTTAGGGCATTTCATCACTCTCCTCCTTTTTTATTTTCTGCTAGTGTTTTCTAGTGTAGAAGTTTTTTAGCAGATTGTAAAAAACTGTTTTTTCCCCTAAAACAAAACCTTAACAGCGTATGTTTTTTGAAAGGAGGGTGCTAATAGTCCTTTTGGATGGATTTGTAATCAAGATAGCTTTGTAGTATAAATGCTGCAGCAATTGAGTGTTCTTTTTTTTTGTCTTCTTTGCTAAGTCGTCCTCTTCCAATTATCTCTTGAGCTCGTTTACTGCTAAGCCTTTCGTCCCATAGCAACCATTTAACTGTGTTAAATTGTTTTTCCAGCTTATTTTTTATGTCGACTATTTTTTTTGTTTGTTCGCTCTCTTTTCCTTTTAGCGTTTTTGGATAGCCTATTACAATAGTTTCAACCTTTTCATCGGGAATTACTTGTTTTAAAAATAACTCTAGTTCTACCATTTCAACTGTTTTATATGGCCGGCAAGTTATACCAAGTGCGTCAGAAATAGCAGTTCCTATCCACCTATCTCCAATATCCAGGGCTAGAATTTTCATAAGCATCCCATTAAGCTATAGATAATTTTTATTATATATCGGAAGTATACCATAGAAAGGCGAAAAACTTTGATACCTACAATTTATCCTGTTACTTGTCATACAGATCATGTTGGTGAGGGATCGGTATTTGTTGCAATTAATGGATTCAAAGAAAATGGTATAGAATATATTGAAAAGGCGATTCAAAAGGGCGCCACAAGTATCTTTTCAGAGGATTTAGGTCAATGCCAGCAACTTAGTAGAAAATATCCCAAGATTGTATTTCAACTTACGGATGATTCCCGCAAAACTTTAGCAACTTTGAGTTCTGAATTTTTAGGTAATCCATCAAGTAAATTAAAAATAATTGGAGTTACTGGAACAAAGGGGAAAACCACAACAGCCTATATTATAGAACATATTTTGCGCAGTGCTGGCCATAAAACTGCCTTAATAGGCACAATAAAAAATAAGATCTTGGATAGAGAGGTTTCTGCTGATCTAACTACGCCAGAAAGTGATTATTTACATATGTTTTTTGCCCAATGCGTTGAAGATGGGGTTACGCATGTAATTATGGAGGTATCTGCACATGCTTTAACATTAAAACGAGTTTTAGGGTTAAAATTTGATGTAGTTTGTTTTACAAATCTGGCTTCTGAGCATATGGATTTTTATAAAAATATGCAGGAGTATTTTAATGCTAAGTATTTGCTTTTTAACCAACTTAAACCTGAGGGTTTAGCTATTATAAATGGTGACAATGAATGGGGAAAAGTTGCTGCTAAAGAATTACTTCAAAACAGAACCCAAAATGTCATTTTGTTTTCTCAAAAAAATTATAATAAAATAGCAACGCACAATTTTAAAATAGAACATAGCGATAATCACTCCTTATTACTCTCTTTATGCAAAGGTTCATTTGAAGAAAAATTTGGATGCCGGATGCTTTTTGGAGAATTTAATGCCTATAATATAATTTCAAGTATTTTATCTGTTAGTCATTTTGATATTTCATACTCTAAAATTAAATTAGCTTTAAACTCTTTTTTAGGTGTCGCAGGTAGGATGCAGTTGCATACGTTGCAAAATGGGGCTAGGGCTTTTGTAGATTTTGCTCATAATCCATCCTCATTTGAGGCGATTTTAAAGGTTTTACGCAAAATGACATCGCATTTAATTGTGGTTTTTGGATGTGGTGGAGACAAGGATAAAACAAAACGGCCTATAATGGGGCGGATGGCCGAAGTTTATGGTGACCTTTTGATTGTTACAGATGATAATCCTAGATTTGAAGAAGGGAAAAAAATTATACAAGATATTTTGTCGGGTATTTTAAAAAGAAAAAATTGCTTAATTGAGCCTGATAGAAAACAGGCATTAAAAGCGGCGATATCTTTTTCAAAGCCAGGTTCCGTCGTAGCCATTCTAGGCAAGGGGCATGAAAGCTATTATTTTGTTAAAGGAAAGAAAATTTATTTTGATGATTTTGTAGAGATATCAAAATATTGACTAAATTTGGCTAAATGTCAGAAGAGCGTATAGGGTGTGTTAATAGCCTTTTTCTTTACAAAAATCTTCTATAGCTTAGTCTTTAATGAAAGTTCAAAAGTATTTGATTAACCATTATTATTTAGGGAGTTTATATGGAATTGGGACAGTATCTTTCCATATTTGCAGGTATTTCTTTGTTAGGCTTAGGAATAACAGCGTTTTTGTTTAATAACATTTCAAGAACAAGAGTTGAAAATAAGAAAGCTGCTCATATTGCAAGTTTAATTCGTACAGGGGCGATGACTTTTCTTAGAAAAGAATATTCTATTTTGGCACTTGTCATATTGTTGGCCTTTTCTCTAATATCATATGCTTCAACTTTTGTTGCAGGCATATCTTATGTTATTGGAGCATTGTTTTCCATGCTGGCTGGATATATTGGTATGTGTGCCGCTACATCTTCCAATGTGCGTACAGCTATGGCGGCTAAAGAAGATGGAGAAAGAGCAGCCTTTTTAACAGCACTACTTGGTGGCTCTGTAATGGGCTTTATAGTAGCGAGTTTAGGCCTTTTAGGTCTTACTTCTGTCGTATATATGGCTGTAAACGACCCAGGTTATAATTTTAGCCAAATTATTATATCTTTCGGAGTTGGTGCTAGTTCGATAGCATTATTTGCTCGTGTAGGTGGTGGTATTTACACAAAGGCGGCCGACGTAGGAGCAGATCTTGTTGGAAAAGTAGAAATGGGTATTCCAGAAGATGATCCAAGAAATCCAGCAGTTATAGCAGATAATGTTGGTGACTGTGTTGGTGATACAGCTGGAATGGGAGCCGATATTTTTGAATCCTATGTTGGCTCTTCTATTGCTGCAATGGAATTAGCCTTTATTACTTATTCTGGAAACTGGATTTATATAACCTTGCCTTTAGTGTTATCTAGTATTGGTTTATTAGCATCAATTGTCGGATTGCTTTCTGTTTTCGTTTTCAGATCAAGTTTAGGTTCAATGCTTCACAATGCTACATATGTAGCAATTATAGTCTTTTTAGCTGGTTCATATTTTTATATAAGTAGTATGCACTTAGAAATGGGGCTTTTTGGAGCGATAGTTTTAGGAGGTTTTTTAGGTTTTGTAATAGGTAAACTAACCGATTATTATACAAATAGCACTCCTATTGAAAGATTGGCTGAAGTTTCAAAATCTGGTGCAGCTACAAATATTATTTATGGACTTGCTTTAGGTTTAGAGTCTACCGTTTCTCCAGTTGTAGCTATAGCAATAGTTATTTTCACGGCATTTAAATTTTGTGGTGGACTTTTTGGAGTAGCAATTGCTGCAGTTTCAATGCTAGCAACAGTGGGAATTACCATGTCTGTTGATGCTTATGGTCCAATAGCAGATAATGCTGGTGGAATTTCTGAAATGGCCGGCCTAGGAGCTAACGTACGTAAAATTACAGATAAATTAGATTCTCTTGGTAATATGACAGCTGCCCTTGGTAAAGGTTTTGCCATTGGTTCAGCGGCTTTAACAACCTTGGCTATGTTCTCTGCTTATACCAAATCTGCTGGCATTACTTCTCTCAGCCTGGTTGATCCAGTAGTTATTACTGGATTATTTCTTGGTGGAGCTATGCCATTTTTAATATCAGCAAGAACAATGACTTCTGTTGGTAAAGCAGCTTGGAAAATGGTTGAAGAAGTGAGAAAACAATTTAAAGAAATTAAGGGTTTGTTAGAGGGTACAGCTGAGCCGGATTATCAACGTTGTATTTCTATAAGCACAACATCTGCACTGATAGAAATGATTCCTGTTGGAGTAATTACTATTGCGGCACCAATACTAATTAAAGTTATTTTTACTAAAATTGGTGGGGCTGCAGTAGGCTTTATAGCTTTGGGTGGATTTTTGGCGGGTGCAACACTATCAGGCGTTTTATTAGCTCTTATGATGGCTAATGCTGGTGGTGCTTGGGATAATGCTAAAAAGTTTATTGAAGCTGGAAACTTTGGAGGCAAAGGATCCGAAGCACATAAGGCAGCAGTAATTGGAGATACAGTTGGAGATCCATTTAAAGATACATCTGGTCCATCTTTAAACATTTTGATTAAGTTAATGTCAGTTATTGCATTGCTTATCGTAACGCTTTAGAAACTTATGGGCGTCGGATTTGCGGCGCCCTAATTATTTTTTTACCAGAATATAAGCATCAACCATTTCAGGAAGCATAACGATTTTATTTTTAAAATCTTCTCTGCTTTTGAATGCTCCAACAAAATAATCGAGTTGATACAAGTTGTTTTCAAATGCTCCGCCACAATCAGCGATAATTCCAATTCTAGATTCTTTTTTAAATGTTTTTGGATTGTTGTATACGATGGCTATTATGGTTCCAACTCCAAGTTTATGTACATCTCCCGCAAAAGTTACTTCTGGTATAATTTGTATTCTTGAAGCAAAGTCTTTTCCATAGCCCTGGAATCCCGATACTTCTTTAAAATACCAGTACCTTTTTTGTAAAATCTTACTTTTTAGTTTTTTGTCATAAGGTATTTCATTGCTTTTATGGACATTAAAAATATGTTTTTTATTATCTGGAGTTTGAACAATGGTTGTTCCTTGCATTATTGCTTCTTCTAAATCTTCTCTAGTTAACCAAACTAGAGGTTTTACCAATCTTTTATTCTGTGATTTTTCTAATGCATCACTTAAAACATCTTGTTTTGTATATTTAAATCTAATAAGGGAATTTTTCTTATTTAAAATTTCCTTTTCGCTAAGCTGTTGTTCATCCTTAGGGACATCATACAAGGCACAAGAGAACTTATTTGTTTTAACATAGCTTCCAGATATTCTAAAAACTAAATATTTAGTTAACCTGATTTTGCCATTTGGTATATAAACTTTATTTTTTAATGCGACCTCAGTATTTCCATTCCATTTTATATAGCGAAAGTGTTGATTCAATACGTCTTGGTTTATTTGGGTTTCAGGGTTTGTTTTAAGTATAGATATTAATGAGGATAAGGTGTTTTGTGTTGATGCTAAATATGTCTGTCTGTCCTTGAACAAGATTGATTTTATTTGATTATCAGTCTTCGCCTTTTTATTTTTCAAATAATTTTGAGCATTTTTACTAATTTGTAAAAGATCTTTTGGGGAAGTTATAACATCTGATTTTTCAAATGAGGAAACACTTTCAAATGTTTTATTTAAAAGTGATTGGCATTTTATGGAAAAAGGCCACAAAATACTTATAGTTAGCGCAATTAAAGTTTTAGACATTCCCCTCCTTCAATTTATTAGATATTTTATTGAATCATTTATTAATATCTCAAGTCAAATAATGTCGAAAATGCGGTAGTTTTTTTGTTATACTTCATAATGTTTTGAATTCTCAAAAAATTTGGTTGTTGTGGTTAATAAAGAATTTGGTTTTGTTTTAAAGCGTTTTTTTCCTAAAAAGCATAAGTTTTCAGTTCTTACTAAGACAAGAGGAAAATTAGAGATAGTTCCTAGTCCGATTAATTTTAGTAAAAGATTGTGGCCTGGAATGTTGATTTCTTTTGTTTTGACTCCAACAAATACAAAAATTTATTTTGCTAACTCTTTAGATATTTTATTTGCTCCATTGGAGGAGGCTGGTGACAATTTAATTTGGATACATAGTTTGCTTGAACTATGTTATTATTTTTCACCCCCAGAAAACCCGTCAGAAGATGCTTTCCAGTTGTTGCATAGAGCATTTACATTTGTTTATTTTGCTAAATATTTTGATGATTCTTTTTCTGTTTTGAAAAAAATGTTTACAATGAAATTATTAAAAAGTTTTGGATTTTTTCCAGATGAGACGACATTTTTTTACTTTTCTCAGTTTGAAAGAATGGTTTTAGGATCTGTTGACTTTCCAAATAAACGAGAAGTAAAATCATTGAAAATGTCGCTAGATAAAGTAGATGAAGAAGAAAAAAAAGTTATGGATTCTTGGATTAAAAAATGTTTAATGCGGCATCCAGGCTCACATTTATTTAAGACCTTATTGTTTAAAAATGGATAAAAACATGTTTTATAAAATTTTTGTTTTTACTTTTGTTTCATTGTTTGCAGTTGGTTCTTCAAATGCACAATTTCCTGATTTATCTGATCTTACCAAACCAGAAACTTCATTTTTAAAAAGTGGATTAGAGGTTAGAAAGAAGCAACTAGATGATTTAAACGCAGCATTGAAAGAATTTATCATAAATAAAAGCAACGCTGAAAAAAGTGTAGAAGGTCGACTTGTCCAAGTAAATAATTCAATTGTTGAAGTTGAAAATCAATTAAAAAGGGCAAGGAAAGACGAGTCTGAGACTTTAAATAATAAGCGCAGCAAACTTTATGAACGCAAAGAGGTTTTTGGTAAAATACGAGAATTTTGGACGGGCGCAGAAGAATTTTATAATGAGCATATAAAGTTAGTCGAAGAGATAATAGAGGATTTAAAAGCCAAAAAAATCTTAATGGAAAAAAAACTGGTTTATTCTCTTGAAGATGCTCAAAATGTACAAAGCAAAATTTCAGACCTATTAACGAAAATTCATACAGAAAGATCCGCTAAAGACTCTTTGAGCAAACAAAAAAAATCTGTTGAAGAATACCTTGTAACTTTAGAAAAAGAGATAGAGGCTATTGAAGGTGATCGTAAAGGACTGTTGCCAAAATCAGGAGAGGCTCCGGATTCTACTCTAAAGGATCAAGCAGAGCTTTTAGACTTGTCTTTGTCGTTGCTGCGGGATAGAAAAGAATATCAAGAAATTAATAAACTAAAGCTGGATGTTGAGTTAAATGCTAAAGGTGATGAAATTTGGTTATTGGAGAGGCAGCGAGAAGAGTGGAGAAAGATTTATAAAGATGTTCAAAATAGACTAATAATTGAAGATAGAGATGTTAAGGCTGCTAAAAAGGAATTTGATAAGCAAAAACAGTTATCTTTAGAAAAAATTAAAAAATTAAATAAACAAAAAGAAGATAAAAGTCAGGAGCAAAGAAGACTAAAAGCAGAGTTAGAAAATTTAGCTACAAGTAAAAAAGAAATTAATGAACAAGGTAAAGATGATACATCACAAGGGCATCTAATTACTGCTAACTATAGAATGCTAGAAGAAGAATTTCTTCGTATTAAGAAAGATATAGATCTTTTAGATGCCAATAAATCTCTGGAAGATATTAAGGTCTCACTTAAAGAGGTTCAGTCCAAAATTGTTGAATCTAGATATAAGATGGGAATCGAGGATATTAAGGCCTCTTTTGAAAAGTGGTTTGCAGATTTTAATAAAATTATAAAATCTGAGTCGGATGATATTTCTGCTTTGGAGGCTAAGCGGGATGAAATCAGAAATTTCCTTACGGATTTGCAACGCAAGATTGATGATACTTCTCAAGAAATAGACAAAATAAAAAAAGAAAAAAATACTATTTTTAAAGATGATTCAAAAGATTATTCAGAGACAATTGCCTTTTTAAATAAGGCTATTATTCGGCTGAAAGAAACAACCTCTATTGGTCAGCGTGAAGATCTGGTTATTTCTAAGACAATTGGCTATAAAAAAAATATTATAGCTGAAGGGAAATTTATTATAAAAGAGCTAGAAACCAAAAGGGAATTTGATATTTGGAAGCGTTCGCCCAAGGCTGTTACTGTAAGCGATTTACAAAAATCTTTGGTTTCAGCAGAAGATTTCATAAAAGTCTTTTTTTGGAAATTACCTGAATCCAGTAGTCCTTTGGCCGCCTTGGCAGTGTTAAAGCAGTTTAATTTATATGATTATCTGGGTTTATTTTTAATTATTCTTTTATTCCTCGCATTGTTTTTTGGATTACGCTTAGCATTAGTTTTTCTTGACCAGAAGCTTGTTACTATTATTCCAAGTTGTACAAAAGGCATTTTTTGCTTTGTTCTAAATGTTTTTAATTCATTTATCAAGATAGTTTCTAGTCACTATAAATTATTTGTTTGTTGGCTATTTATTCAACTTGATATTTTAATAAATTTTAAACAGTTTTTTGGCCGATTTGGTGACTTTATATGGTATGTGGACAGTGATTACTTAGTGGCATTTTTTTATGTTACATCAATGGGTATTCTTCTTTATCTTTCACGCGAATTTATTGTTAAATTAGTTGAATTAAACAAAGACTTGGGATTTGTATTTTTTTCTGAGGGCCTAGAGGAAAACTATACTTCTCTACTTAAAGCTTTTTTATATACCACTGTTATTATTCTTCCCTTTAAATCAGCATTTTTATTACTATCACCGCATGCTCCACAACTTGCAAATATTTTATCGGCTTCATACATAATCATTATGGAGGGAATATTAGTTTCATTGGTTCTAATTCATAAGGACTACATTTTAGGAGTTTTTAGAGTTAAAACCCCTCTGGGAGTTTGGTTAAAAGAGGCTTTATCTGCAAATTATATTCCATCAATATTGTTTTTATTTGCTTTGCTTGTCTTATCTAATCCCTACATAGGTTATTTTAATTTATCTTATCATCTTTTATTTGCTATACCATTGTCCGCACTTTTGATTTACAGTTTATCTTATGTGCATTCAGTTTTTCGCAAACATACAGCCAACTGGTTCTTTACGGATGAAGATGGTGACTATATAGATAAGTTTGATTATGCTAAGACTTATTACGGAATATCTATTATTTTATCCTTCTTATTTTTGGCGGGCTTAGGCTTTTTGTTGTTAGCAAAAATCTGGGGAGTTCCTGCAGCTTGGGATTTTGCTATAGATCTTATCCAAGATAGATGGACTTTGGAAATAGAAGCTGGTAAAAGAGTCGGATTTGTTCAGTTTGTTCAATTTACTATTTTTGTTACCGTAGGATTTTTAATATCGTCATTTATAGATCGATTTGTTTTAACAAAGACATTTGATATTTTGCGCTTAGATTTTGGTGTACGTAACGCACTTTCTAGTATTATTCATTACATAATAATTTACCTGGCTGTTTTATCTGGCTTTTATTCAATAAATTTAGCAAGTCTTATTTTTTGGGTTAATGGTATCGCTGTCATTGGTTTAGGTATTTCTGCTAAAGACCTTTTGGCAGATTTAATTGCTGGATTTTTAATTTTAATTGAGCGTCCTATTGAAATTGGAAGTTTTATTGAAATTAAGGAAAAAGATATTATGGGCACGGTTTATAAGATTTCACCTCGAAGTACAACCATTAGAACAGCTTTACATCGTATGATAATAATACCGAATAGAGAAGTTATTAATAATGGAATAACTAGCTGGACTTATAGTAGGACTTACGTAGGTTTTGACGTTGATATTCTTATCTCTTATGATGCCGATTTTCATAAGGTTAAGGGTATAGCTTCAAAAATTGTTGAGGAAGATCATAGAATTTTAAGAAATCCAAGTCCAGTGTATAGGTTGGAAGAGTTTGAAGAAAATGGTTATTCTTTAAGGGTTCGCTGTTTTATAAGCGCAAGAAGAGCTCGTGAGAAATGGGACATTTCTAGTGATATGCGTTATAAATTGATTTGCATGTTTAAAGAGAATGGTGTTGAAATACCTTATCCACAATGTTCAGTTTATATAAAGGGTGAATTAAGACCATTTTTAAAACAATCTGTGGTGGCTAGAAAGAAAGCGGATAAAAAATAACTTAGAACATTGAACGGAACTTATTTAGAACACGCTCTAGTTGGGCATCTATAAAGTTTGTAATTTTGGTTACCTTAAGAAGTTTTAATCCGTAGTACATCAAGCCTAATCCAAATAAGAAAAACACAAGATTAAAAATAAGGTCGCCAGAGCGCAATACTATCCAAACACCGAATAAAACAGCCAAAGTTCCACCAATTTTACTACCATTTTCTTCAAACCAACTCTTTGAAGATTTCTGGATATCTTTAATTATATTTTTATTAAAGTCCATATCATGCTCCTCATTTAAAGTCTATGTATTTAATGTATATTAACAAAAAGGGGATAGAGAAAACAATATTTAGAAGTCAGAGTGGAATCTGTCGCCGAAATGAATAAAATATTTATGAATGAAAGTGTGAGCGTTTCTGAGTTTTAGTCCTGAATATATTAGATACAATCCAAATACCGCTATTCCTAGTCTGATAATCAAATCAGCAGCAAAGATAAAGGTTAGCAGAGATCCAAAAATAATTTTTATAAGACCAATTGTTCTAATATTCATTTTTTAACCATTTTATAGGAATTTTATATAGTACTTATGTACAATATTACTTGATTTTATGAGTAATTTATTATTTATACAAGAAATTTATATTGATTTAACAAGACACTGCGGAATTCGCCACCTATAGTCTATTTGATTTAGGTGAAGATGGATAGCGTTAAGACCATAGGTCTGGAGAAACTATTTTAGAATAGTTTGTTTTTTAATGTAAAGTTTCAAAATATCAATTGGTGCATCACCAACAGAAAGGATACAATATGCCCGTGTCCATAAAAGAGTTTTGCAATAGAAGATTTGAATGTGTCAGGAATGATGAAGAATCACAAACTTGCACGATTGATAGGTGATTGTGGATGGCATTCATTTATAGAGATGCTGAAATATAAGGCAAAGTG
>JAGMEA010000034.1 GCA_023128415.1 Candidatus Babeliales bacterium | reverse complement strand
ATCTAAATCAGATAGATTATAGGTGGAGAATTCCGCGGTGTCTTGTTAAACATTCCCAAATATTGTTATTTGCAATTAAGTCTCTGTATCATAAAAAATAAAGGAGATAACCTATGAAAAAATCGTTAATTTTACTAATTTTACTGTCTAATTTAAGTTTATTTTCACAAATACCACAACCTCTCACCAAACTATCAGCAGAAACACTTGTTCAAACAAGATTAGCTAGTTGGTTAAATAATATGCTATCTATAAATAGACTTGAAAATCTTAAAAGAGAATTGAATATCCCTGAAAAAACAATAATTGATGTCTTAAAAGCAATAAAAAAATTAAATCCATACTCAATTTCCGGATATATAACAGAGTCCTACCTTGGTCAAATCGATAGAAATATTAGTTTTGAAAATTGGAGTTCTGATGGCAAAATGGCTGGCATTCCAGTCAATCAAGACGTAAATATTTGGAGGGATCAACAACCCTTCCAGATTAAGGGAAAAAGTATAAAAGTTGGAATTTTTCCAACAGAACATGAAGCTAACATAGGTACAATAAGCTGGAGTCCTAAAATTCCTAACCTATTTGCTACATTTGCCCCCTCTTCTATAAGGATAATGTATCTAGAAAATTCAATGGTGCATTATAAAACTACTTTAACTTTTGCTCCTGTAGAAAACTTTTTTGCATTAGCTTGGAGTCCTGATGGAAAAAATCTAATCTCCGGATTAGGTAATAGAGCAGTAATATGGGATCTTCAAAAAGAAAAGCCTAAACATAATCTCGATGGCCACCCTGAATCCATTGCTATAATTAAATGGAGCCCGGATGGAAGTAAAATTATGACAAAGTCTGCAAGTATCAGCATCATTTGGGATGCTGATACAGGGGTAAGATTGAGTGATACAAGATTTGCTTATGGATGGAGTCCTGACGGTACTTATATTATTACTGAAGATGGACATCGCGGTGCAAATATTTGCAATCCTGACAATATGAATGTCATTAGAAATTTGCCCGGAAGAAGAAAATTATTTAGTAAAAGTCTTCAAGGGCATTTTAATACTGTAAATATGGCTGAATACAGCCCTGATGGAAAAAAAATTGCTACTTCCTCCTTTGATAATACGGTAAGAATATGGGATGCTCATACATCGAAAATACTTTCTAAAATAGAGGTACATAGTGAGGGAATTCTGTCAATACTAGCCACAATAAGCTGGAGCCCTGATAGTTCTCAAATTCTTCTTTCTCCAGGAAAAAATAGAAAGGCAAATATATATAATGCGCAAACCGGTCAAGATTTATTGCACTTAAATCATTTCGACAGAAAAGAAAATACAATGATCCGTGCATTTTGGAGTCCTGATGGTACGAATATTCTAACTGAAGAAAGAAATGGAGTAACCGAAGTTTGGAATGAAATTGATCTCTATGTAGGATCGGTAGATATAAAAAGTGACTTATTTAGAGCTCTTTTTCTAATCCTAGTAAAAAATAAAACAATAACCAAATCGAACATTAAATCTAAAAAATATCAACATTTGATGGAAATCTACCACTCTTTATCAGACCAAGCAAAAAAATATCTTTTAAGATATTTTGATATCGAAATAAAAAAAGATAAAGGCAAAGACAAAGAATCTATTGATGGGGAAGCAGGACCGGCATAATTAGCATTAAAAGGACTTATTCCATTTAAATCATTTTAATGCTACTGAATATATGATACTTGATGGCTTTTGGAGTCCCGATGGTAAGAAAATTTTAACTTTGGATGAAAATTATTTAGCTGAAACTTGGAAAGAGACCGATTTATATCAGGACCAGGGAGTAGAAAAGATGATTTATTTAAGACGCTGTTTTTAATTCTGGCAAAAGATAAAAAAATAACCATTCGAAACCCTTTAAGGGATCAATTTCAATTTCCCAAAAGATATCAACATTTAATAAAAATCTACAACTCCTTTTTATAAAACTATTGGCGCCACTGAAAATTTGGCGCCTCTTTTCTATTATGATGATACATTCCCGCAAAATATTGCTATTTGCAAGGAAATCCTTATATAATTAAAAATAAATGGGGTTAAAAGGAGGAAGCCTTATGAAAAAGTTATTTATTTTATTATTTTGCTTCTCAAATCTAAGTGTTTTTAGCCAAGCACCAATAAGATCACTTAGTGAACAAGCAGCTGAGCAGGCTGTAAGAGAACATTTAAGCCGTTGGCTTGATGATATGAAAAGCCCGGATAAATTCGAGCAACTAAATGCCGAGCTGAACTTGCCTGAAAAGGTCAAATCAAACATTCTCAAGCTAATAGATACTCGATATCCTAGCACTATTTTTCTTTACACATTTCCTCCTCAAGAATTAAAAATGCCTCCCAGCTATACAGCCTCTACAGTAGCTTGGAGTCCTGATGGCAAAAAAATTGCTAGTGGATCTGGAAATAATAATACAACAATCTGGGATGTTAAAACTGGAAGCCCCAAATGGATTTTTAAAAAATCTTCGCGTAAAAAATCATTAGCCTGGAGCCCTGATAGCAGAAAACTTGCTGACATATCAGCAAATAACTCAATTAGAATTTGGGATGTTGAAACAGGAAAAATCATCGACATATTACAAGAAGAATATGATGTGGGAGGTCAGCCACAAGCAGTTTCCTTTTCAACAATGGCCTTCAGTCCTGATGGTAGAAGAATTGCTATTGGAACTAGTGATGGATATATTAACTTAATAAACCTGAAAACAAAAGAACAAGAGCATCAATTTAGGGCCAGCAGAAATGCAGTTATTTCAATAGCCTGGAGTCCTGATGGACAAAACCTAGCTGGTGGATTTTTTAATGGTATAGTAAATATTTGGAATGCCACAACCAGAGCAAAGGAAAAAACCTTGTCCGTAGATCGGCCTGTTACTTCGATGGCCTGGAGTTCTGATGGCAAATGTCTTGCTATTGGAAATATAAACGGCGAAGTAACAGCTTGGAATATTAGAACTACTCGTAGAAAAGATCTGCCAGCAATAAACAAAAGTAGAGTGAATTCTGTAGCCTGGAGCCCTGACAATCGTATAATTTTTAGCGGGTCTGATGATGGCATAATTAGTCTCTGGAATATAGAAACTAGAAATACATATGTGCTAAGAAATCCAAGTAATAAAATTACTTCTCTAGCCCTGAGTCCTGATGGAAAGACAATTGCTACGGCAGAAGACAATAATACGATAAAACTCTGGATGAAAACTGATTACAGTGATTCAGACCTTAAAAAGGCCTTGTTGATGATTCTTATTACAACAAAAAAAATAAATACCTTCAATATCACTACTCAGCACCTCATCCCGTTATATAATTCATTAAGCGAAGAAGCTAAACAATACTTAGAAAAAACTTATAATTTTCCTGAACAAATTTAATCAATTCTTTCAAAATTTATAATCTAATTAGGCATCAACTCGGTGCCTCTTTTTTATTTTAGTACATCCCCACCAAATATTGCTATTTGCAATAAAAGCCTTGTATAATTAAAAATAAATGGGGTTAAAGGGAGAAAATCTTATGAAAAAGTTATTTGTTTTATTGTTTTGCATATCCAATCTAAATGTTTTTAGCCAAACATCCCTCGGAGAACTAGCAGCTGAGCAAGCTGTAAGAAAACATTTAGGCCGTTGGCTTGATAATATGAAAACTCCGAGAGGCTTTGAGAATTTAAAAGCGGAACTTAACTTGCCAGAAAAGGGTCAAGTAAAAATTATTAAACAAATAGATATTAAAAACCCAAGTATTATTTTTAGATACACTCCAACTCCTAAAAAATTAAAAAAACATTTTAGTAGAATTGTTTCATTATCCTGGAATCCAAGTTCAAAACTAGCATGGAGCCCTAATGGTAAACATCTTGCTAGTGGATCTTGGAATAAAAGAACCATAGTTTGGAATATTGAAACTGGAGAACCTGCATTTATTTTAAAAGGTAGAGATTTTATAGATACAGTAGCCTGGAGCCCTAATGGTAAACATCTTGCGATTGGCTCACGTGATGGTACTGTTAAAATATGGAATGCCAAAACAAAAAATATCGAACACTTACTACAAAGAGAACAAGGCCAGCCTAGTAGAATTATGGCAGTAGCCTGGAGTCCTAGTGGAAAAAAACTTGCTATTGGGTCACTCGACGCCACAATTAGAATCTGGAATTTTGAAATTAAAAAAGAAGAGCTTATGCTACAAGCTTATGCAAATCCACCGAGAGCACATGTTAATAGCATTACCTCATTATCATGGACACCTGATGGCAAAAAGCTTGTCAGCGGAGCCAAAGATGGCAATGTGTCGATTTGGGATGCTATAACTGGAAGAAGAATAGAAAGTGGATTTTATGCTATTCAAAATAAAATTTACTCGGTAGCCTGGAGCCCTGATGGAAAAAGAGTTGCTTCTGGTCATAGCGATAGTGATGTAAGGATATGGAATACAGAAACCGGAAACTTTAGTGAATATGCATTGAGAGAACATTCTGATGAAGTCACCTCGGTAGCCTGGAGTCCTGATAGTCGAAAAGTTTTTAGTGCATCTAAGGATGGCACAATCAGAGTCTGGGATATCGAAACTAATAAGTCATATGAACTAAAAGGTAACCGCGATGGTTTTACTGCTTTAGCTCTTAGCTCTGATGGTCAAACAATCGCTGCGGCTCACGATGAGGATGACTCAATTATGTTCTGGCAAGAAACCGATCTTTCCGACCGTGATCTAAAAAAGGCCTTATTTATACTACTTGTTTCTAGAAGAGAAATAAAAAACTTTGTAGAATATAGACATCTTTTTGATTTATACAACTCCCTAGCTTATAAAACTAGAGAACATTTAAAAAAGGTTTATGGATTTCCCAAGGTTTAATAAATCTAAAAAAATAGTTATTTATAATAGCATATTAAAGTTAACTCTATATAGCTGCTAATAATTAGCAGCTATATTCCTAATAAGACAAATCTACTAAAAACATCTTCATTATACATCCAGAAACTCCTTATACATCCAGGGACTCCTTTTGACAATTATAAATCATATGCCATCATATAATATATAATTATTTGCAAATAGAAAAGGGCATTTTGGCCACATTTTTTATAAAAAATGGAGATTTTCATGAAAAAATGGCTGCTTAGTTTATTACTATCTATAACAACATTATCAGCAATACCTACTCTAGAAGAGCTTGTTGCCCAAAAGCTAGGAGCTTCTTTTAGAAGTAAAGCTGAAATTGAAAAATTTATAAATAAGACTGATTATTTTACCAATATAAATGAAACTCTCACTGAGCCTGCACAATCAAAAATAGCAAGTGCTATTCCTAAATACTTGCCAATCCAAAGAGAAGTCTTCCAAGGTCCTATTTATTGGAACTCTAACAACAGATTTTTTGTTTCAATAGATAATCAAGCTTACTTATGGCAGTTAATAGATGGAGAATATCGTTCTATTTTTCAGTTAGAAGCAATACGTATAATTTGGAATCCTACAGGAACATCTTTTATTTCTATTGATAGAAACCTTAATATAACCCTATGGGAAATATCAGAAAACGTATGGCGATCTACCCCTACAGAAATTCAAGCAAACAATATGCGCTATATGCTATGGAATAATCAGGGAAATATACTTATTTTAATTGATAGAAATTTTTCTTTAACACTATATTTATTAGAAAATTCTCAATTTCAAATAATACCTTTTCACTCATTACCCAGTAATACTAAGATTCCCGCTGGATTTATATCTAGAGATCCAGATAATGGAGTAAGGCTATATCAATTGATGATGGATGGAACTTTTTCATCATCTTATCTGGAGGAATCACCGACTACAATTGGTATTTACAACAATAAGAATTTATTCATTACAACACATCTAAGCAACAAAACATGTCTGTGGGAAATCAAAAATGGAGTCTGGACCTCAACGTTATTACCAGTAAAAAATGTATATAGTATTTTTTGGAATCCTAAGGAAATGTCTTTTGTTTCTACACACCGAAACGAACCAACAAAACTTTGGAAATTCGTAGATGGTCAATGGCAGCCAACTATACTAGAAACAAAAATCCTGTCTGATATCTGCTGGAGTCCTAGTGGTAAATTTTTTATTTCTATAGAAGACTCTATGGGATACATATGGGAGCTTGTAGATGGTGAATATAGGTCAATAAAACTCGGAACAGAAAAATTTTCCAACATTCACTGGAGCTCTAATGATAATTGCTTTATATCTGTACATCCTGATAGATCAATAAAGATATGGCAACCGGAAAAAGATCTGTTAACTTTTAAACAACATATGCTTATAGAAGCTTTAAATTTACTTAAAAGACAAAATGTTATTTTAAATCTGGAAGAACATGCCCATTTATATATAATTCTTTATTCCTTTGAAGAAGATATGAGAAAAGAATTGATTGCGGAGTATGACATCCCAGAATTAACTTTAGAACAAGAAAATTATTTAAAACTAGATGCTATTAACAAAGAAGCTTTAAAAAATCCTAAATATCCAGCAAAAGTAAAATATATTGATACAAATTTAAAAGAAGTTGCACATGAAGAATTTACTACTTAGCTTTTTATTATCTACTATCACCACGCTTTCTGCTGTTCCTACTCTAGAACAACTTGCCTTGCAAAAACAAGCTGCTAATTACAGAAGTGAATCTGAATTAAACAAGGCTTTAAGGGATCCCAAATATTTTGCTGATATCAACAAGTTGGGACTAGTACAAGATTTAATTGTTGAAAAAGACCCAATATACCTACAAAAGCCGCTCCAAAGGCGGCAGAAATGGGATGTTAGCCATAACGATGATAAAAAATTATTTCTTACTACGGAAGAAGGTTATAACACTATATGGAGGTTGGTAGATGGATACCTAGAACCAACTAGGCTACCTATACAAGGAGCATATCGTTTACATCCAAACCATAATGGTACCTCTTTTATAACCCAACACTATTCTAACGAATCAGCGTATGTTTGGCGGTTGGTAAATAATCGATGGCGACAAACCTCTATAAAGAAAAGAGGAAGAACTATACACTCTATTCACTGGAGTCCTAATAAAGACGAATTTGTTATTACATACTCAGTAAATGCGGAAACGTTTGAAGGATTTATTTGGCAATTAGTAGATGGCCGATGGAAATCAGTAGCACAGCCAATCCCAAACATATTTGATGTAAAGTGGAATCCTAATGGAAACTCTTTTGTTGCTATACAAATTAATTTTCAAGGAATTTTGTGGGTTTTGGGAGATGGAGAATGGCAAGCAAGTCAATTAGAACTAGAAAACGCATCTAAAATCCTCTGGAGCCCTAACGGTGAGGCATTTCTTTCGAAACATTACGATGAAACAGCAATCCTTTGGGTGTTGCTTAACGAGCAATATCAACGAGGTCTTTTGCTACAAAATGTATCAAACATCTATTGGAACCCTAACCCTAGTGATAAAAGTTTCATTATTATACTTACCGATGGCTCAACATATTTATGGCAAGAAATAAATGGGCAATGGATAGCAACGCAGCTTAAAATACAGGATGTAATCACTATTTCTTGGTGTCCCAGTGGCAAATATTTTATTTCTAAGCACGCTGATGAATCAATAAATATATGGAAATCAGTGGGAGGACAATGGGAACCAACATTATTACCTACCCAAGATATATTTAATATTTTCTGGAATAAGGAGCATTCATTTATTACTAAACACAAAGGTTCAGAATCGTATTTATGGCAATTGAGAAGTGGAGAATGGAGCCCAACCCAAATAAAAATACCGTTAAAAACATTTGAAATAAGTTGGGACCGCATGGAAAAGTCTTTTCTTTCTAAACAGACTGATGGAACAACAAGTCTGTGGTATGTAGATTTGACATTAAACCAGTGTATATTAATACGAGTTTTAGACATGCTTCATGCCCAAGAGCCGTCACAAACCATCAACTTTCAACAGCATGCCCATTTATATGAAATTCTTTGTAACTTTCCCAGAAGAAATAAGAACTTGGCTGATAGAAGAATATAATCTTCCAGGGAAGATTATATTCCAAGATTAGATATAATAATTGCTTAAAAGTCATAAGAAATAACAAGCAAAATAATTAAATCAATAACTTGCAAAACAGCGCCCTATTTCCCTTTTTTGGTTTTTAATAAATTGTTAACTATTATTAGTTAAGAAAAACATGGCATTAAGAAGATTTTTAAGATTACGTGTATTGGTTATTAAGTATTTTTTTTTATGTGCGTGCGATTGGTTTATGTAGGTGCATCATAATATAGACGCGTTATGATATTATGTAGGCGCGTTATGATATGAAGTGAAGCGTTATCGTGCGAAGCATTATCGTAGGTATGGATAAGATCAAATTGAAAACTTATATAAAAATGCCTTATGAGAATCTTTAATGAGAATCCTTAGATCTCTCAAGAGATAGTAAAAGCTCTGAAAAGAGCTTCTATGGTGTGTGGTCTTTTGACCCACTCCTTTATGAGAATCTTTTTTTTCTTACTCTCATTCTTTTTCTTCTCCTCCTCCTTCTTCCTTTTAAGGGTTTTAATTATAAGCGCCTTAAAGACATAAGACTTTAGCCGGTAGAAGGAATAACTCCTCCAATAATCACGTAGTCCAAACCCCACAGCTTCGTTTAGATACCCACGGTGGCATTCATGTTAAAACACCCTCCCCCTTTGCTTAAAAGCCCACGGCTAAGGTTATAAACTTACGTTTTTCCATCATAGAATCAACCCCGTAGCTTTTCCCCCGTTGCTCCAAGTAATGCCCTCGTAATGTACCCACTTGCCATCCGCCAAGGAGGCAGGAAGCCCTCAAAATACCCACGAAGAAGCCCAGGTAAAAAGGATGGGGGGTGCGCGGACGGAGGGTGGGGAGGGGAGACCACGATTGAAAGGGGCTGGTAAGGTCCAGCTAGAAAACTGAGAGTTGAGATTCTCACCCTATTCTAGAAAAGAACACTTGAGGAACTAGCCCCATAGAATTATGCGACGCATTCCAGTCCAAAGTTTTTCAAAAAACTAAGAACTTTATCTTCTCTTATGCCTAGCGATATTTTCAACATGAAATCTTAGTTGGATCCCTCATATTAAATCTCGCCCTTCCAGAAATACAGGTAGGATGTACTCCATCCCTCAATATACAAATCTTAGCCGGACAGCATAAGGTTTCTTTACAAGTGAAGCTAATAGTTGTAAGATATACTAAAGAAATTTAACTACTTGCACTAAGATTTTTTCAGTGCTAGTATCGATACAAAAATTAACATTAAGTTAAAAAATTTCATAATAAAACCTTTCAATGAAGCTATAAAGAGTTTCTAATAATATGAGGAGGAAAAATGGCAAGTAAAATAATCGGAATCGACTTAGGAACTACTAACTCAGTAGTATCTCTAATGGAGGGAGGAACCTCTAAAGTTATTCCTAACCAAGAGGGAACAAATACCACTCCTTCTATAGTCGCGTTTACAAAAGATGGAGAACGACTTGTTGGTGCCGTTGCTAAAAGACAATCCGTTACCAATCCGGAAAAAACTATTTATTCAGCTAAAAGACTTATAGGTAAAAAGTTTGCAGAAGTTAAAGACGAACAAAAACACGTACCTTTCAAGTTAGTTGCTGCTGCTAATGGCGATGCTGCTATAGAAATTGATGGTAAAACTTACACACCACAAGAAATGGCCGCTGCTGTTTTGCAGAAATTAAAGAAAGCTGCAGAAGAATACCTAGGTACAAGTGTAACCGATGCAGTTATTACAGTTCCTGCGTATTTTAACGACTCACAACGTCAAGCAACTAAAGATGCTGGTAAAATTGCAGGTTTAAATGTTAAAAGAATTATTAACGAGCCAACTGCTGCTGCTTTAGCATATGGACTTGATAAAAAAAATAATGAAAAAATAGTAGTGTTCGATTTTGGTGGTGGAACATTTGATATTTCTATATTAGAAGTCGGTGACGGGGTTGTGGAGGTTAAATCTACTAATGGTGACACCATGTTGGGTGGTGATAATGTAGATACTATTTTAATTAATTATTTGGCAAATGAATTTAAAAAAGAACAAGGTGTAGATCTTTATAAAGATAAAATGGCAGTTCAAAGGTTAAAAGAAGCTGCTGAAAAAGCAAAGATCGAACTGTCTTCTACTCTTGAAACAGAAATTAATCTTCCTTACATAACTGCAGACGCATCAGGACCAAAACATCTTGTTAAAAAATTATCAAGATCAAAACTTGAAAGTTTATGCTCTGAGATGTTCAACAAATTATTTGAGCCTTGTAAAAAGGCTATCAAAGATGCAAATCTAACAGCTTCTGATATTAATGAAGTTATACTTGTTGGAGGTTCTACTCGTATTCCAAAAGTACAACAAATGGTAAAAGAGTTCTTTGGAAAAGAATCTAATAAATCCGTTAATCCGGATGAGGTTGTTTCAAAAGGTGCTGCTATCCAAGGTGGGGTTTTGGCTGGTGATGTAACCGACGTACTTCTTTTAGATGTTACACCGTTATCACTATCTATTGAAACTCTTGGTGGTATTGCAACCAAATTAATTGAAAGAAACACAACAATACCAACAAAGAAAAATCAGGTTTTCTCAACTGCTGAAAATGGTCAATCTGCCGTTGATATTCATATACTTCAGGGTGAACGTGAGTTTGCTAGAGACAATAAAACTCTAGGACAATTTAGATTAGATGGCATTCCATCCGCTCCTAGAGGTGTTCCCCAAATCGAAGTAACATTTGATTTAGATGCAAACGGAATTCTTAATGTATCGGCTAAAGACAAGGGAACCGGAAAAGAACAAAATGTAACCATTAGTAATTCAAGCGGTTTATCAAAAGATGAAGTTGATAACCTTGTAAAAGACGCTCAGATGCATGAATCTGATGATAAAAAACGCAAGGAAACAGTTGAAACTAAAAATCGTTTAGACGGAACTATAACACAAATTGAAAAAACCATTTCTGAAAATAAAGAAAAGCTTCCTGCTGAAGAAGTAGAGAAAGTTGAACAAGCATTAACTGAAGCAAAAAAAGTGTTAAAAGAAAATGAAAATGATCTTGATGCACTTAAAAAGGCAAGTGACGATTTAATGCAAGCTTCATATAAAATCTCTGAAATTTTATACAAGGAAGCACAAGAAAAAGAAGCTCAAACTTCTAACGAGCAAAATGCTCAAAATGACCAACAAAAAAATAAAGCTGAAAACCAAGAAGAACCAATAGAAGCAGAGTTTAAAGAGAAGCAATAAGGTATTTTGCAATCTTAGAAATAAAAAAGGGGACCCGTTAAAAGGTCCCCCTTGCTTTTATAAAAAGAAAAGCAAATTTATTTTTGCTCAGCTAGTTTCTTTTCAATTAATTCAAAGATTGTCTTTTCTAAATTTTGCTGAGCTTCTTCTCGCTCTTGTTTCCCAAGCTTGTCAGCCCAAAGAAAAAAAAGAGTAAATCCTGGAACTACCCCTAATAATAAAGCTTTGTCTTTAATATATTGCTTGTGATGATCATCTAATCTTTTCCACATATCTCTTACAATAACAACAGTTAAGACTCCACCACTAACTAAAGCCGTTGCTTTTATTGGATTATTGCCTGCCCAATTAACTGGATTATCAATAACCCAAGTAATAGCTTTCCCACTATTTTTATTCAAACTTTTTATTAACGATCTAAATTTGACATCAACACTTTTTCCCAAACCATTTAGATGATCTGAGAAAGTATTTACCTTAATTCCATTACCTGAAACCTCGATAGGATTGGCACTCATAGAATCCCCACCAAACCCTAGCACTAACACTGCAACCAATAAATATTTGTACATATGACTGACCTCTTGATGTAAAAACAAAGTTGTAAATAAAAAAACAAATTAAGCTTCTTCAGCTCCCTCACATAAATATGCTTCATCCGACGTTAAAACAAGAACAAAAACGGCCCCAACAGAAGCAAATGTACCCAAAACAAACGCTTTGTTAGCTATCTTATTCTTATCTCTATAACACAATTTCTTCCACATATCTCTCAAAATAACAATAGAGATAACACCTCCACTAACTAAAGCTGTTGTCTTAACAGGATTCTCTCCTATCCAATTAACAGCTTCTCCACCTTTTAGATTTAACTCTTGAAGTAAATTACTTACCTCTTTAGTAAAGGCACTCTTTTTAATCCCGTTAACACAATTGGCCTTTGTCTCAAAATAAGACTCTTTAGCCTTACTTAAGTAATCAGAGAATTTTAGCTTAATACCCTGCTCACCCTGCAAAGAATCTACGGAAGCCATATTAGGATTCTTGCTACCAACTGCACTAAAAAAACTTTTTAAATTTTTCTCGGTAGAATCAAACTGACTTGCACTGACAAACTGTATATTGAAACCAAATAATAATGCCAATACAATAATTAACAAAGATTTATTCATTTTACCGTTAGCCCCATGAAGTTAAACCAGGTTGTGCACATAAGAAATCGTTCTTATACCTAATATAAGAACAACTCAAACAAAAATATATAATTAAATTAATGCTGTCAAAAGGCTTATTGACAATGATGCTTAGGAAAGAAATCCCATATCCTCCAAAAAAGCATTTTGATTTGGCTCTCTTCCTAAAAAATCTTTCAGTAATTTCTCTGGCTCAACACTACCACCCTTACCCAAGACTAAATCTACAAGCTTCTTGCCAATATCAGGATTTAATAATCCATTCTTCTTAACAGCATCAAAAATATCTAGAGCAAAAACTTTTGACCACATATATCCATAATAACGAGCGCCATACCCTGTTAGATGACCAAATGCTGCATGAAAATGTGAGCGAGGATCATACTTTACATCCGTTACATAACTAGACCACAAATCATTTACAATTTTTGTCGAATCCTTTCTTTCACCTTCATCAAAAAGATTCAAAGCTATCAAGCTCAAAACACATTGACGTAATACAAAATACCCTGAATCAAATTTCTTTAATTCAACCATTTTATTAATTAAATCGGCAGGAAGAGATTTTCCCGTCTTATAATGGTTGCTTACACTCTTTAATATTTCCTTATCCCACATCCACTCTTCAAACATCTGGGATGGCATCTCAACAAAATCAGTCTTGGTTGCTGTTCCTGAAAAAGCCCCTAGCTCTGTTCTTCCAAGAACAGCATGCATTGCATGTCCAAACTCATGAAAAAATGTTACAACGTCATCATGCTTTAGCAAAGAAGGTTTTTCTTTTGTTTGCTTAGGGAAATTAGCTATCACAATGGCAGCTGATGGCCTACTACCTATTGCTTCTACAAAATCACAGTGACAAGCATGCGAGTACTTGTTAGGTCTTGGAAATAAATCTAAAAATATATAACCAATTAAATTGTTATCTTTATTATCATAAATTTCTATAAGCTGAACATCTTCATGATAAGACCAAGAAGGTTTATTAATCTTGAATCTTAAGCTGAAAAACTTTTGATAAATATCAAATAAAGCATTTATGGTTGGCTGCATAGGAAAATATTCTGCAATCTTACGCTCATCAACATCAAAATGCTTTTTCTTATAACTCTCTTGTAAAAACTTAATATCCCAAGGCTTAACTTTTCCATCTTCCGTTAAGGTTATCCCTTCGGGTAAGTCTTTTAACCACTCTTTAATTTCAACTTGCGCCTTACCTTGTGATTTATCTACTAGATCTAAAATAAATTGTCTCGCCCTGGAAGAACCTTTTGCCATCTGAGAATCAATATTTAAATCCGCATAACTCTTAAATCCCAACTTGTGCGCCAACCTATCCCTAAGCCCAATAATTTTTTCTAAAATTTCTATATTTTGAGGATAGGCACGATTATTAAATGCCAAATATAAATCTCGTCTTGTAGACTCGGCTTTACAATGCTGAATAACTTCATGGTAAGTAGGATAATCACAAGTCAAAATGTAATCATCACCATCTCTCTTTAACTGATTAATAAATTCATCAGATAAGCCATCCAATCCTTCACACCTTACTTTAATGCTAGTTTTATCTTCATTAATATTAGTTTCAAATTCTAGTGACAATTTAGATAATTCTTTTTTTAATCCCTTAACTTCTTCTAAATCAGCAGCTGGTAAATTTAAACCTGCACGAATAAAATCCTTCATTTCTTCTTCAAGAAAATATTTTTCTTCTGAATTTAGATTCTCTTTTGAAGTATTGCCTTCAACATAAGATTTAAATGCCTTATATAAATCCACATTATTAAAAGCATCTACAGCAAAGCCATCTGCCTTTAAAATAAACTTTCTGGCTGCTTCTCGAATTTCAGCTTCGGGGCTAACCATTTCAAGAACATGTATAGGCGACAATTTATTTCCAAAATTTGTGCTTATAATATCTAATGCTCTAGCTGTATTATCAAATGTTCTACCTTCCGCCTTAATACTGATAAGTTTTTCCAAATTCCTTTTGGTTTCTTCAATTGTTTTATCTGTGATTTCGGCTATATCCTTAGCACTTTTTGGAAAAAGAGAAACAACATCAGAAAAATCCTTAACTTGAATGTAATCCATATCAATTAGCCCCTTTGATTTACCACTTAAATCATCTCCAACTTTATCTACAAACTGGCAGCCTGGCAAAACCAATAATCCAAATACTAGGCCACAGTAAATTAACTGTCTCATAATATAAAAAACCTAAAATTATTTTTTTTAATTTAAAACAGAAATACTAACACTAAACTTCATCAACATCAAAATCATTATCCAAAGTTTCTTCTGGCTCTTCCGGAGGAAGCGATGATTCAGGTTCAGGCTCTCCAGTAAATGATTCTAAAAGACACTCAGAATCGATTCCTCCCAAAATAGCTTTTAAAAGAGGATCTAAAGTTTTAGCTATAAGATCTCTACTCTTTGAATATTTATTGAGAATCCTAGCAATCTCAACCGCAACAAACTTTTTTAAATCATTAAGTTTCGGCAACTTACTGTTATAAGCATTTAAAGCTACTAACCTTGACGCTTTTCTTCGGGCAATATTACCTAATTTGGCAGCTTCAGAGTACGCCTTGTGTTTATCTTCTAATGCAGTTTTTCCCGAACTTGTCTCATGAAATTTGTCTTGAAGCATTACATAAAAAATATAAGTTTTAAAAATCAAACCAAACAAAATAGTACGTAATTCTCCATCCGTTAAATTCTCTTTGTAGGCAGGAAATTGATCCTTTACGAATTCTCCATTAATAACTTTTTTATGAAACTTCATTGCCGCAAATTTTTTAACCTTGGAAAACTGATCATCCAAAAATACACCTGCAGAACTTCCTTTGATTCTAATAGCTTTAATTAACGTTTCAAGTGGCTGGAAAATATCTTTTAAAATATCGGAAGGATTGTCAAAACCTCCTGTAATCAAAAAACGATATAAAAGAAAAGACAACTCCAAAACAAAATCTTCTTTATCTAAAACCTGCCGCTTCCTATCTTGACAAAGTAAAGCAATTTTTAAAAATCCAATTTGTCCCTTAGAAAAATTAATCAGCTTTTCTAAACCGGCATCTTCTAAAGTTCTTCCTATCGCAGCGCCCCACTCCTTTGGCAAATCCTTAAGTTTAAATTCTGCTTTCTTTTTTTCGAATCCCAACAATGATCCATGTCCACCAAAACCAAAATTTAATTCAATCCCATCACCCTCTGTTGTCAAAATAGAAATCTTTGAATCATAATACCCAGCAGAACTAATTCCATCCTTAAACTTTTGTGGTAATTCTTTTAGGGCCTCAAGCTTTCTATTTGCTTTATCAATTAACTTTTCAAACTCTTTTGCTACATAATTTGCAATTTCTTCTGCCGCTTCTCTAGGAGTACCAATATCGGGAATAATTTTAAGATGATAGCCAGACATAATAGTCACTAAAATGATAGTAAAAATTAGAGTTTTGCTCTTATGATTCATCATATCCCCTAAAAAGCAGAATAAACATCTATATGAAAAAGAGTACGAAAAGGCTTAAAGAAAAGTAAATAATCTAGGGAGACTAGAAATGACTCCCTAGTTAAAAGCGTTATTAAAAATTAATAATCAACTCGGATATTATTTAAATTGGTCTCCACATTTCCGTATTCAAGTTTGCCTTCAATTCTTGGTATCAAGTTATAACAATACTTACTATCTCGACTAATCCTTGCAAGCTAAGGATTTTTATTATCAATAAACTATACGCAAAAAAAAAAGGGATCCAAATGGACCCCTAAAATTAACAAAAAGGCAGATGCTCAATTATTCACAAAAATAACCACGTGCAAAAATTGCAAAAAGTGAATAAACTCCGCTTAATGCAATTATTCCATAAAGAATTGCATTAACATAAGGAATTCCTAAAAGATTATGAATCCAACCAACAAGGTCAAATCTTAAAAAAATCACTAAACCCCAGTTAATTGCTCCAACAGCACTAAAAATTGCTGCTAGCTTTGAAAGCATTTCTTTCATTTCCTCTCCTTAATAAAAAATTAATCTATGATTTAATACATTGGAGAACTAAATAACGCTAATAAACTAAATACTCCAGAAAGAGCAATCACTCCATAAAGAATTTTATCTACGTACTTAACACCAAGCAATCTTGTCAAATAACGAACAAGATCAAAACCAAAAAAAGCAACTAAGCCCCAGTTCATAGCACCGATAGCACTAAACAATCCGCTAAACCATGTTAATGAATAAAACATATCCTTTTCTCCTTTTTTTATTTAGCAACATTAATCCACAGTACAAGATATTAAGTTTTAAGAGCAATACTTATAAAGATTTAAAAAAATGTTTTTAATTTTTTTCCCGTTTCCACCAATTTCGAACTCTTTTTTTGACTCTTTTCCAAATAGATTCTTTTTTTGCAACAGCTTCTTTCTTAATATCAAAAAGCCTAATAACATGCTGCTTATTTCCACTTAAAAGTTGCCCTTCCACAGCCGAAATAAACTTTGCTTTATCTAAAAAATCTAAAGAATGTGGAAAAATTAATGAACCGTTCTTAAAAAACAACACAAATGGAATAGAATTATCAACCTTTTCTAAAGCAACAAGACGTTTTAAAAACTCCATAATCTTAGGCAAAAACACAACAGTTGATTGATCTTTCTGTGATTGAAGACCTATAGCCAATTTTAAGAAAAAAGCACCAAAAAACCTAACCATGTCTTTATTGCGTAAAATATCAACAGAAGAAAACTTTACTTTATTTTTAAAGCATTCAGCTATGTCCTGAAACAACAATGCCGTTTTTTGAGTATTTGTAGAGTGAGGATAAAAGAACTTAACAACAACGGGTTGCTTACTTTTCCCTATTTCCTCATAAAGTCCCTTAATTCCCGAAAGTTCTAAAACATAACTGTCAGCACCATCGGCTGTAAGCTCATAACTCCTCAAAATAACATGATCAAACAAACTAACAGAATTTCCTTTATGTGCCGCCAAATTGCTTAAGCAAATCAATAACAAAGGAAACAATAAAAGAATACCGCGAAATGGAATCTTGTGAGGCACAGGATACCCTTAATTTTACGTCCTTGAGTACAACAATTTAAGCTCGCCCCACCAACCCCTTGAGCTTAAGAGTAGCCAAATAGAAAAACTTAAATCAACATTACCTTGAAAATCTTTTCAATAACTCCTTTAACAGGAACAATCTTTCTTAGAAATAATTTTCAACAGTGCCCTAGCTCCAGAATGTGAAGGCTCCAAATACAAAACTAAATCCGTTTCCTGTTTTGCAAGCTTATAATCCCTCAAATATCTATCTGCTAAAACAGCTAAATAGTAATGGGCATCAACATAATCCGGTGCATATAAAGCAGCCTCTAACAATTTATTCTTAGCCATAAGATATTTTTTCTGAAGTATTAACAGCTTTCCCTGATTAAATAAGGCAACTTCTGGTGTCATATAATGTTTGCTCCTACTTAATTTCTGCCAAAGACTATAAGCCTCGCCCCCTCTATCTTGTTCGGCTAAAAGACAGGCATAATTATTTAAAACGTCTGCCTTAACCTTAGAATTCATATCTTTAGATAAAGATTCTTTAAACGCATCCTCCGCTTCATCCTCTTTGCCCAACCTTAACAATAATGTTGCTTTTAATGCGTAATAATTGCCTTGAGAATTATTTAAAATGGCTTTATCTAAATAATAGAGAGACTGTTTATATCCCTGCAAAGATCCACCTTCTAAATAATCTAAAGATAATTTATAATAATTCTCCGCAAGACGACCACTCCCCTTTCTACTGCATCCAGTAAAAAAGGAAGTTAAACTAAGGAAAACTAGAATTCTTAAAGTTTTAATATTCATAGAAATTTCGCTCTGTTATACTTTTAAAAAATGAATTTCAATAAAGCGCTAAATCAATAGCACAAAAATCAATTTAAACCAATTATTAAGATAAGGTTTTTTAGGTGCAACTAATTTGGGACGATTTTTTAAACATTATTAAACAAGAAGCAGGAACCCAAGTAGTTGAGACTTGGTTCAAAGCGGTCAGGTTAGAACGCTGGGACAAAGAAACAAATACTGCTTTTTTATTAATGCCTAATCCATTTGTAAGAAAATGGATTCAAGAACATTATATTAGTTTAATAAAAACACACTTGAGTCGATTATTACACACTGATTCAATTAAATTATTTCTTTTCTGCAAAACAGAGGAAAAAGGAGAAACAAAAAGATTAATTCCTGCATCAGCACTACAAAAACAAGTGCTGGCGGATAATTTTAGGGATGAAGGTTTTAAAAAAAATCTTCCAACTACTTATGCAAAAAAAGAAATAATAGAAAAAAAGAATTATAAAAATTTTCCAAGGTTGTTTTCTGAAAAACTCAATCCAAAATTTACTTTTGATTCCCTAGTAGTCGGCCCAAGCAATTCACTAGCACAAGCGGCGGCTATTGCCGTTTCTAAAAATTTAGGAAAGGTCTACAATCCTTTATTTATATATGGTCCAACCGGATTAGGCAAAACGCACCTACTCCATGCAGTAGGAAATGAAGTAAGAGAGAAGAATAAAAATGCAAACGTGTTATATAAAACATCCGATAGTTTTATAAATGAATTTATTACATCAATAAGGAACGATAAAATAAGACAATTTAGAGAAAAATATCAAAAGGTAGACTTACTCCTATTAGATGATGTTCAATTTTTTTCAAAAAAAGAACAAACTCAAGAAATCTTATTTCATATTTTTGATGCATTACATAACAGAAATAAACAAGTGATTTTCTCTAGCGACACACTCCCTAATGATATAGCAGGATTACAAAATCGATTAAAATCACGATTGCAATCTGGATTAGTCGCAGATGTTCAATTACCAACCTTAGAAATGAAAATAGCCATACTGAAAAAAAAGATGCTATCACAAAATTTAAATATAGAAGAAGAAGTAATTAAATTTATAGCATCACAAGAGGTAAATAGCATAAGAGAACTAGAGGGTTGCTTAATTAGAATAGAAGCTTTTTCATCATTAACTGGTAAAGAAATAACAATAGACTTGGCAAATCAAATTTTAGGAGAAGTAAATCAACCTAAAAGCAAAACATCTAGCTCATTAAATAAAATATTAAAAACTGTTGCAAAATATTGCTCTGTATCTATTGAAGATATAAAATCAAAAAACAGAAATAAAAATATTGCTTTAGCAAGACAAGTTGCTTTTTATATGCTGAAAAAAGAAACGACCACCTCTTTTCAAGCTATAGGAGATTTTGTAGGTGGTAGAAACCACACAACAGTGCTTCATGCCGTTACAAAAATTGAAACATTAAAAAGTAAAAGCAAAGAAGTTACTCAATTGTTAGAAAAAATTAACTCCTCATTACAAGTCTAAAAAGGAGACATAATGCGCTATTCCCCTTTAATTCTCATGCTATTATTGCTGCCTGCATGCTATAGAGAAACAGAAAAAGCTATGCAAAAAAATGCAATGATTCAAGAACAAAAAACCAATGGTGTTGAACTAGATTTTTATGTAACTAATCAAACAAATAAAACCTTATATGTAGCTTGCTTTTATTATGCTGTAAAACAAATCAGAACTCGATGGTCCTGGTATAAAACACCTGTTTATGAAATAAAGCCTGGAGATAAGATTTTGATTGATATCCACACAATTGCAGAAAAAAAAGAAATGAAAAATATTTATGGATATTTAGGAATATTTGAGAACAAGGGGGAAGCTGAAGCATCTATTTATGAGCTATTAGAAGACAAAAATAAAATAGAGCTCTCTAAATTATTACACTTAAAAAAAAGTAATATCCTTTTACAAACAGAATCCTACGGATTCAAAGGAGAAACTCTTGATTGGGAACATGAAAAAAATGGTCTAAATAAAAATATAAAGCATAAAGAATTGGATTTTTTAGTAGAAAACCAAACAGAAAAAGACCTTTATATAACATGTTTTGTTTATCAGCAAGAGCTTGATCATGGCCACTGGGTTTTTGATAAAACAGATGTCATAGAAATAAAATCAGGTCAAGGTAAATTTATAGATGTTGACACATTAAGAGTCCCCAAAGATGCCTGGGAATCAGTCATTGGCATTTTGGGAGTTTTTGAGCATGATAAAAAAGAGGATGCTGACAAATCAACATTTGAACTTTTAAAACCAGATCAAAAACTTATTGTAGGTTATCTCAAACGCTATCAGGATAAGAAAGTTGTTATTATACCTAAAAAGTATGGCGCACTTTCTGGATTTGACAACCAATATCCCAAGGTAGAATTTGAAAGAAAATCTATTAAATAGGCCTTTTTCAAACCAAGCAATCATTGTTATACTTTCCACTAAGGGTGTTTTCGCTTTTTTTGTAAAAATTAATGCTTTTGGAGAGATAAATGAGACACAAACCAGTCTTAACCGAAGAGCTTCTTAGCTTCTTAGATCCCAAACCAAATGGGCTGTATATTGATGCCACATTTGGCTGTGGAGGTCATACAAGGGCGATTCTTGAAAAGGAGCCTACATGTACCGTTTTTGCTATAGATTGGGATAAAAAAGCCATAGAAAATTATGCTTTACCCTTAACAAAAGAATTCGGTGATAGATTAAAGGTTGCATGGGGGAATTTTGCAGATCTTTTTAAAATCTTAAAAAAGCATAAAATTTCAAGGGTCGATGGTATAATTGCAGACTTTGGAACATCTCAAAACCAAATACATGAGAAAGATGGTTTTTCATTTCGTAATGACACCCCCTTAGATATGAGAATGTCCAACTCACATAATTACCTAACAGCTGAAAAAGTTTTAGAAAAATATCCAGAAGAAAAACTTACCAAAATATTTTCAGAGTTTGGTGGAGAAAGAAAATCAAAAACTGTAGCAAAAGCAATAGTTGAAATAAGAAAACGCAAAAAAATAACAACAACAAGACAGCTTGCTAAATTAATTGAAGGTATATATTCAGGAACACCTACAGGCAGCATACATCCAGCTACTAAAGTTTTTCAGGCACTTAGAATTTATATAAATAAGGAACTAAAAAACATCGAATTATTTTTACCAACGGCTATAGGATATCTAAAAAATGAAGCACCTCTAATATGTATAAGTTTTCACTCTTTAGAGGATAGAATAGTTAAAGATTTTTTTAGAAATAATGTTAACAAATTAAAAATAATTACAAAGAAACCAGCTATCGCTAGTAAGGATGAACTGATTAGCAATCCCTCTTCAAGAAGTGCGAAACTACGCATGGCTCTAAAAATATAATACTTAATGTCTGACTTTATGTAACTTCTAGAGGCAATTTTCTCTTGTTTGGTTGACAAAAAAACCATAACTATTTAGATTTGTAGGCATCTTGAAATGCATACTAACAGGCTTCTACAAGAAAAGTTGAGGCTCCTAGGTTATAATTGGAGATAGTGATATGAAGATTACAGAAATAAAGGTATACCCTGCCAAAGAAGGGAAATTGAGAGCATATGCAACCATGGTCTTTGATAACTGTTTTATTGTAAGAGACTTAAAAGTCATACAAAGTGATAAGGGCATGTTTGTATCAATGCCATCTCGAAGAAAAAAAGATGGTAGTTTTAAAGATATAGTACATCCTCTTAATTCAGATACTCGAAAAGAAATAGAAGAAAAAATTATAGACGAGTATAAAAAGCTTATAACAGAATAGTTTCGCAGCTAGTAAAATTTGGGGCGTAGCCAAGTGGTAAGGCAGCAGGTTTTGGTCCTGCCATTCGGAGGTTCGAATCCTTCCGCCCCAGCCAGAAAGTTATATCGTGACCAAAAAAGAAAATTCTTTCTTTGAAGAAGAGTTTTTTTATTCTAAAAAAAAATATATTCACAAAACATCTATAGTTGGACCGGATGTCATAATAGAAAACAATGTAAAAATTGGCCCTTATTGTACTATAGTAGGAAAAGTAAAAATAAAATCGGGAACTAAAATTTTCCCTTATGTTTCTATAGGACTTCCAGCTCAGGATCTAGACACAACACATAGTTTGGGATCTATTGAAATAGGGGAAAATTGCATTATAAGAGAATTTGTATCAATACACTCATCTAAAACTGAAAATGGTTTTACTGCTGTTGGCAATAATTGTTATATAATGAATTACTGCCATATAGCCCATGATGTCATCATGGAAGAGAATATAGTTTTGACTAATAATACAAATCTAGGGGGGCACTCCTATCTTGAAAAAAATGTATTATTAATGGCAAACACAGCGGTCCACCAATTCTGCAAAATCGGAAAATACAGCTGCATTACTCCTTTTAGTGGAACAAGGCAAGACTTGCCGCCATTCAGCATGTTCACGGGACAACCTAGTCATTTTTCCAATCTAAATTTAATTGCATTAAAACGTGCAAATTTCTCTAAAGAAAGCATTAATGCTGTAAAGCGTGTAACAAATCTATACTATATAAATAAACTGCCTCTTCAAAAAATAAAAGATCTTGCAAACCAAGAATCTATTAGTTGGGGCAATGATCAATATGTTCAAGAATTTTTAACATTTATTGAAAATTCTAAACGTGGAGTATCAAGGAGGGCATTATTTTATGAAACAGAAACTTATAACAAACAGGTAACAATATGATGGTAAAACTCGGAATAATCGGCTTGGGTCACATGGGCACATATCATGCTTCTGTCAGCACAAGCATTTCAAATATGGAACTTACCTGCATAGCTGATCCAAATATAAAAAATTTAGCTAAAATAAAATCTGCAAAAGTAGTAAAAACTCAAAATTATCAAGAATGGATAGACTATGTTGACGCAGTAATAATAGCTGTTCCAACATCTTTACATTTTGAAATAGCAAAAGAATGTCTACTTAGAAAAAAACATGTTTTGTTGGAAAAACCATTAACCAGAACATTAGAACAAGCTCAAGAGCTTTTTAATATTGCCAAAGAAAATAATGTATCTCTTCATGTAGGTCATGTTGAACGCTTTAATGGAGCAGTCCAAGAACTAAGAAAAATTGTAAATAATCCCTACTTAATAGAATGTCATAGGTTGGGACCCTTTACTGCTAGACCTCAAAAAGATTCCGTTGTTTTGGATTTAATGATCCATGACCTAGACATTATCCTCAGTTTAATAGATTCCCCTTTAAAAACATTTAATGCCGTTGGTACCTCAATAAAAACAAACACCGGAGACATTGCAATAGTACAATTAAAATTTGAAAATGGTGCAGTTGCAAACATTGTTTCAAGTAGAGTGTCCCAAATAAAACACCGATCTATGTCAGTACATCAAAAAGGTTGCGTACTACAACTAGATTACACTGCTCAGGATATATCAATACACAGTAATATCACAGACAGTGTTAAGGTTAGTAACAAACAACTTAAATATAAACAAGAGGGAACAATAAAACGTTTATTTGTTTATAAAGATAATCCTTTAAGAGTTGAAGTTGAAAACTTTATTAAATGCATAAGAAGTGGAAAAAGAAATTTAAAACCTGAACAAGATATGAAGGCTTTAGGATTAGCAATAGAAATAGAAAATCTCCTTCTTGGTAAAAAACCAGTCAAAGCCGTCGATAGAATAAACCATATTAGTAAGAACGAAACTTCTGATACGCCAACAAATTAAGCAATGGATATGAATAAAAAATTGGTTGCCGTAATTGCAGGAACAGGAAATCTCCCTGTAGAAGCATGTAAAAAATTAAAACAAGAAAACTGTCCCTTTTTTGTCATCTCTCTTTTCCCTGAAAACAATGGATCTGATCTCCTAGATGTTATTGAAAACAAAAATGAGTTAATAAAACAAAATGTTTACAAAGCAACAGAGATACTAAATCTGTTAAAAACTAAAAAGACAAAAAAGGTTCTTTTAATTGGAAAAGTAGAAAAATCTCACTTATTAAAAAAAATCAAACTCGATTGGCTAACAATAAAACTTCTGACCAGTTTGTTATCTAAAGGCGATAAGCCGGTAATGGAAAAAATATTATCCATCCTTGAAGAAAACGGGATAGAGGCAATGCGCCAAAATGAAATTTTAGATTCTCTATTCGTACCGCCAGGAGTTCTTACAGGCAAAATTACAAACGTCCTAGAACAAGATATACGGTTAGGGCTAGATACAGCTAAACATCTTTCTAAATGCGACATTGGTCAAACAGTAGTAATAAAAGATGGAATGATCTTAGCCGTTGAAGCTATAGAAGGTACAGATAAATGCATTTTACGTGGATTAGAGCTAGGGAAAAAAGAAATTGTTATATGCAAAGCAGCAAGGTCTGATCAAAATAAAAAATATGACCTTCCAACTTTAGGACCCGACACATTAAAAAATATCAAGAAGGAAGATGTCGCAGCAATCGCCTGGCAATCTAATCAAACATTTATAGCAGAAAAAGAAAAATTTATTTCCCTAGCAAAGGATCTCGAAATAACTCTTATATCTGTATAAAAAGTTTATGCAAAAACTTTTTCGTCTTCTTCCTCATTAGCATCTTCAAAAACACCTGACTCACTTTGTTCCTTTTCAAAATCAGCTAAGACATCAGAAAAGGCTGACAAAATATTTTTAAGAGGATCATAATCAGAATTAATTTCTATTATTTTTGCAACTTCATCTAAAGATGCGGGGGTATACGAATATTTAGCAAAGTCATATTTTTTCAAAGATCTAATAGCTTCATCCATAATTTTGTAAGCAGAATGCCCTTGAGTATCAGACAATCCATAATATAAAATTTTTATAACTTCTAAAAACGATTTTCCGGACTTATCTATTTTGATCTCAGCTTTATCCAAAATTTTTCTAACTTCGCGAACTATAAGTTTTTTCGTCTTACCATCAACAGAAACTAATCCCGCATTGTTCCACATCGAAACTAACACATTTAAATCCACATTTCCTTTTGACAAGCGCCACGACCAAATAGCACTCTTCAAAGCTAAGTATCTACAAAAATTATACCAAAGATAGATACGTAACTCCGGCATTTTCCCCCAATTTTTCCAGTAAACTGCTACTGGATAAAAGAGATTTTTCGTAAATAATAATAAATCTTCATACGCAACAACTTTTACAGCCAACTTCAGTGCTTCCTTGGGCCACTTGAAAACACCACCTAAAAGTTCTAATAAAGCCAATGCTCCACGCACATCTCTACCTTTAAACGAATAGATTCTATCTTGATAGCCTGGAGATTGATGTCCTCCTAAGGTCTCATGGCCAACACCATACACAATTCCAAGGACATTAATAATACCCTCACCCTCCTGCCCAAACTGTTCTATAAGTGCAGTTCTAGCATTTGAATCTGTTAACCAATGAACCATAGTCCCAATAAAAGGCATACTCATATGAAAGGCCTTATGCATTCTATGATCGAGAACTAATGGAAGTGCTAATTCAGCAGTCTCCATTCCTACATTAATAACAAGATTCTTAAAGCGTCCTCCTGTGCCAACTCCTCTTATTAATTTTACCAATCCTCTACCATCGTCCCTGATAATTTTTCCAGCAATAGTACAACGTCCTGCTCCATCACGCAAAGCTGGTAGCCATGTTCCGGGAGTATTTAGAGTTACCCTAGCTTGTGCAGCTACTTCAAAGGGAGCTAGGCTCAAAAATTCCAAATCCCGTCGATCTTTAATACAACGCATATCTTCTATATATGTATCTCTAACTTGATTTTTACGTCTATACACTAAACTTTTGTCCTGAGCAATATCCCAAAAATAACGTTTAAAAATGTAGCCAGCTGCAATTAGTCCCACGGCAATTACAACTTTTTTAGTAGTCAACCATGAACCAGAATTTTTCTGTGTAAGTTTTTTAGAATGATCAATAATTTTTGATAAAAAGCTATCTGGCAAATTAATAGTGAATGAAATAAATTCTTTAATCTTATCTAAAGAAAGCAGCTGTACAACGCTCAACTCAGAAACTTCTACTTCAAATTCTTCAATAAGTATATAAAGCTCATTAGCAATCTCTCTATATTCATTGTGAGTTTTAACTCGAAAATTAACCAATTTATCTGTTAATGAACGTAACTCTTTATAAGAAAAACTTTCTCGAAAATTCTCGAATCCCTCGATAACAATTTTACCTAACTCCGGATTAAAACTAACAACCCTATATACTTGAGAGATTTCCTCAATATTGTCTATATTGGCGGCTTCGGCAGATTTAGAACACTCTTCTGGGTGTTTTTTGACAAATGAAACAAGATATTCATCAAATAATGGATCTTTACCGTTGGCTAAAATAAATGAATAACAAAAAAAAAATGGAATAAAAAATAGATATTTTTTAAACATTTTGACCCCTTAAATATTTGGGGTCTAGTTATACATTTTTTTGAACTATTTACAAGCCTAATCAGAAGATTCGCGAACAAAATTTGCAATTAAACCAATCATACAAAAATTACAAATAAGAGCACTTCCACCATAACTAATAAACGGAAGCCCTAGACCCTTAGTTGGAACCAAACCAGTTACAACCATCAAATTAATAGCTGATTGTAACGTTATCAAAACAATAAAACCTAAAGTTGTAAAAAAGGCAAAAGAATCCTTTAACTTAGAAACAATTTTTATACCGAAATAACAAAATAAGCCATACAGTGCAATAATAAGAATAACACCAAAAAATCCCATTTCTTCAGCAATTATAGAAAAAATAAAATCGGTATGTTGCATGGGAAGATAAAAAAACTTTTGCTTAGAATTAGAAATACCTAAACCCCAAAAGCCTCCAGAGCCTATAGCTATTAATGATTGAATAATTTGATACCCACGGCCTTTTGAATCAGCCCAAGGATTTAAAAAGACCAAAATTCTATTGAGTCTATAAGATTTTAGAAAAATAGCCGCCACGGCAAAAGGCAATGCTGTTCCAATGGATATAAGTAAATGTGATACTTTTACCCCAGCAACAAAAAATAAAATCATTGCTGTAATAAAAAGGGTTACAACGCTTCCAAAATCTGGTTGCTTTAATAAAACTAAAAAAGTAATTGCCAAAACAAAAAAAAAGGGAAAATACACCCTAGCCAAAGAAGTCACCTTATGAGTCTTTTTGTCGAATAAAAAACCCATATAAACTAATAAAAATAATTTTAATAATTCACTAGGTTGAAAACCAAAACCTGCAACACTAAGCCAACGATTAGAACCATGTACTTTTGAACTAATTCCAGGAAGAAAAGTTAATAAAACCAAAATAAAAGAACCCAAAAACAATAATGGTGCTCTCTTTTTAAAAAATCTGATTGGAATGGAAGCAAATGTGACAAATCCAACAATTCCTAACATTAAAAAAAATATTTGTTTCTTCAAAAAGTAATGAGAAGATCCAAATTTTTCAGACGCAAATATACAACTAGACGAGTAAATAAAAACTAAACCTATGATAGAAAGAATACTAACAATTATCAGAAGCACCTGAAGAGAAAATTTTATTGGCTTTTTGTCTTTTGCCATAATTTATCACCAACTCCTTAAATCGTTCTCCCCTAGCAACAAAATTTGGGAATAAATCAAAACTTGCACCACCTGGTGAAAATAAAACTTGGTCATCCTTTTTTGCAACATTCATTACAATCTCAACAAGTTCTTCTAACGTTGAAAAACCTTCACAACCCTGAAAAACTTCACATTCTCTACCAAAACAAAAAATCTTCTTTAAACTATTTTGTTGCAAAAGTTGTCTTACCAAAATACGTCGATCAACACCCTTACTTACACCACCTAGAATAAGAATGATTGGCCGCTGATTCTTTTCCAACCTATTTAAAGCTGCAATTGTCGCTTCCATAATTGTTGCTTTAGAGTCATTATAAAAATTAACACCATTAAACGTAGCAAAAAATTCAGTCCTATGTGGATCAGTTTTAATTTCGTCTTTTTTAAACCCCAATATACGACGTTTTATTTCTATCTCACCTAAACCCAAAAGATAACTGATCGATACAATGAACAACCAATTTTCTAAAAAGGAAATTTTTGGAAAATCATTAATATAACAAAGCTCTTTTGTGCCATCAGATTTTTTTAAAACAAACTTATTTTCTCTTAAATAAAAAATATTATTACTAACTTGCTTTAAAATAAAAAGCTCTTTCTCATTTAGCTCTCTAGCTGCAACAAAAAAAACCTGCGACTTTATTAATTTAACTCTTTCAATCTCCCCTAGCCTCAAAATTAAATCTGCAGGAATAACAGCAAACTGATTTTTGTTTTGTTTTTGAAAAATTTTGAATTTTGCTTCTAAATAACTTTTTAAATTTTTATGACGATCCAAATGATTGGGAAAAAAGTTTGTTATAACAGCAATGTTTGGAGCAAAATTTTTATTTCTCTCTAACTGAAAACTAGAAAGTTCTAAAAAAACACGCTTAAGATTTTTATCTACCAAGTTAAGCATCGCATGGCCAATATTCCCACCTACTAAAGTATCTTCACTCTCAAACAACCTCCCCAGTAATCTAGTAACAGTTGTTTTGCCTAGGGTTCCTGTAATCGCAATAGATTTGCCTTTAAAATATTGAGAAAAAAGATCTAACTCACAAAAAAATTTATGCTCCTGGGCTTTAAAGTCCCTAGTATCAAAACCCGGACTTATAAAAATAGAATCATTTTCTTGAATAAATTTTTCTAAACTTAGATGACTAATGATAGCATGAGAATCATTTATTAAGTTTAATTCTTCAGTGGTTAACTCCCTAGAATCCCAAATAGAAATTTGTTTATTAAAAGACTTAAGAAATGTAAGAAAGGATTTGCCAACTATTCCAAATCCTAAAATTCCAATTTTTTCTTTTAAAATCATAAACACCCACCAACTTAGCTTTTTGATTAAGACCAAGTATAGCAAGTATTGAAAAAATATAGCGCTAAATTAATTTTACAGCATCCTTTAATGCTGAAATAATCATAACCTTATCCGTTTTCGTTAACTCTGCCTGTTGTAAAACTTTTAATGCTTGATGCATCTTTTTCTGATTATTTGCAGGAATCAACCACTTAACCACAAAGATTCCCATGTGATCATTAAACAAAGAAACTGATTCATCAGTAGGACTATTTTCAGATAAAATTTCTAATTCAAGACGATTTAATAAAAATAAAAATGAATTTTTTTTCCTGTTCTTAAAATATAAATTTATCTGTGAAGCACTCCAAATGACCGAAATTAATAAAACTACAATAGATAAAATTTGTATTATAACCATTGTGACTTGAGCGTTAGATAACACTTCTGCGAGGTTCCCTGGTATTTTTGATAAACCACCAGCCCCTAAAGCTCCTCCAATAAGAGGTATAGCTATAGGAATAGGTCCTACTGCTAACAACAAATTTTGAATTATATGAATGGTTAGAAGAAATAATCCGATAATTAAATAAATACCTTTTTTCATTTCTATGCCCTTGAGCTAAATTGTAAAATTATTTTTTCTTATTATTTTTAAAATACATAATAATTTTTACCGCAATCCAGCCTATTAATAAAATAGAAACAACAGCTATAAATACTTGAACCATAAACATTGTCTTACTAGCTCTTTCGAGAGTTTTTGAAATTCCTGTTACCTCACCAGGAAGTTTTAAAATTTTCTTAACCCCTAAAAAATCGCCTAGAACTGGAATAGTATAAAGCGATTCCATAGCAAATAAAACTCCATGCATTGCATAAACACTAAGAAAAAATGTACTAGCAAAAAAATAAATATCTTTTCTCATCTTTATACCTCTCTAAATAATGAAGCAAAATTCCAAACCCCTTTAGAAATGCCTTGGGCTATTAACATTCTATAATTATTATCAGTTAATCTTTTAGCCTCTTCCTTATTGGTAATAAATCCCGTTTCAACAAGGGCTGATGGAATTTTTTTATTTAAAAAACATAACAATACTAAAAAGCATGCATTTTTTGTGCCCCTATTAATTACTGCTACATTTTTTTTCTTTAGCATATCAACAAGTGTATTTTGAATAGAATCTGCAAATTTATGAGAAGAGGATTCACTACTACGGACTAAATTATTAGCAACACTCGCAAGGCGATGGTCCTCAGAGTTACGGATAAACAATAATTCATAAGAAACAGCAGCCCCATCACTAAGGAATCCCAAAAAAGGCTTCACATTAAAGTGAAAAGTCTCTATTCCATGAGCTTTATCTGATCCGCCTGAGGAATTTGCATGAATTGAAATAAATAAATTTGCTTTAAATACTTCAGCCTTACGACTTCGTTCAACCAAAGAAATATCTTCATCTCTAGTCCTAGTTAATGCAACTTCATAACCAAGCTTTTCTAATAAAAATCTTACCTTTTTAGATATGTCTAAATTAACATCCTTTTCTATAAGATTATATAAACCCTGTGTACCCAAGGCCTTTCCTCCATGGCCAGGATCTATCATTACACGTAATTTAGCATCTCTTTTTTTTTTTAGATCATTGTAAGCGAAATAAAGTGGTAATCCAGTAGACCTATCGATCTTAGCCAACTCATTTTTGGAATAGATCTCCATAATAAACTTATTTTTACCTTCCATATGAAGCAATTTTACAAATGCTCCCTCAGAAAATTTAATATCTAATAAGACCCCTTTAGGACTTCCAACATTCTCAAACTTAAAACGTTCAATTAAATTAAATTTATTAAGCTTTTTCAAGATATCTTGTTGATTTATATTTCCTAATTTTAAAGTTGGGAAAAAAATGCAAAGCCTAGAATCTGAAGTAAGATCCTTCTTTTTAGGCGTACAAGCTCCAGAGAAAAAGAAAATTGCTTGCGTTGAAAAATCACTAGAAAGAACTTCAATATTCTTTAAAACACCTTCCGAATTCTTCAAAATACCTCCCGAAGGCATTAAAGAGTTGGGACCCAGCATCAAACCACCTTGAGCAGCATAAACAGATCCAATAAGACACAAAAACAGCGTCCCTATAAATATATTCTTCATGTTCCCCCCAAAAGAATGAATGACTTGAAGCAACACCCCCTAAAGCTTCTTATCTAACTCAAACTAGCAGCCCTGATTTCAGTTTGTCAATCAATTTCAAATTATTACATAGAACTATATTTCTATTAGGCATATTATCGAGGCTATAAAATTTTCAAAGGGAAATTTAAGATGAAATCAAGCGTAAAACCAAGGCTAAAATAAAATGCTAATAGAAAAGAGCATGAATTTAAGTATCAAGTTCCTAGTTTTTGACTGGATAAAATCACCTCATCCTGCTAAAATTCGGTATTATTTATCGGTGGTTCTTAGGAGAGCATATGCAAATTTTTCAAAACGTACCTTTGAGAGACAAAAACTGGTTTGGAACTGGAGGTCCAGCAAAATTTTTCTGCGAACCAGAAAATGATCAAGCTTTTGTAACTGCAATCAAATTTGCACAAAATAATAAACTTCAAATCTTTGTACTCGGTGAAGGGGCAAATACTCTTATTAGTGATGAAGGCTTTGACGGTCTAGTTATAAGGCCCCAATTAAAAGAAGTCACGATTGATGATTCGCTTATAACTGCTGGAGCTGGAATAACAATAGAAAACCTTATAAACTTTTGCCTGGATAATAATTTAGTAGGTCTTGAAGAATTTAGCGGAATTCCGGGAACCTTAGGTGGATCTGTATTTATAAATATCCATTATTTCGAGTTTTTACTATCTAAATATCTTTTAAAAGCAAAAGTAGTAAGCAGATCAAGAGAAATTTTAGAAGTTGATAATGGCTGGTTTGAATTTGGATACAATACCTCAAAGCTACATCTAAATAACCATTTTTTAATAAATGCTACACTAAAATTAAAAAAATCAACTGATATGGAAGCAGCATACGCTAAGGGAAGAAGAGATGAAATAATAAGACATAGGTATAGACGATATCCAATTTCCAAAACCTGTGGGAGCTTTTTCCGAAATTTTAAAGACGAAGAGATTCAATTTGAAAGTGATAATAAAAAAATTCTAAATGTTGCTTATTATTTTGATAAATTAGGCATTAAGGGAAAATTACGGGTAGGCAATGCTTCAGTTTCTCCTCTTCACGCAAATATGTTAGTCAATAACGGTGATGCCAAAAGCAGCGATATAATAAATATTGCCAAAACAATGCAAATAATGGTTTATAAAAATTTCAAAATTCTGCCTATCCCAGAATGTAGACTTATTGGATTCAAAAAGTCCCCTCTTTATACTGACAATAGCATCCCAAATGCTTATGCAGAATAATTTGCCTACAAAATAATTATCTGTTAACTTGACGCTCAATTTAAAACTATAAATTAAAGGCACCAAGTAATGAGCATTAACAAGTTCATTCTTATAAATATCCTGATTCTTACAAAATCCCTTTATCCAAACTGTGATGAATGCAAAAATTTAAGAAATAATAATCCTTATAATTCAATTAAAATTATTTTATCTAATAACGAAATAAATAAGTTGATTGACATATTTGGCAACAAATTTTACTCATATACTTTAGAAGAGATAGAAAAATTTAGATCTGAAGAAAGTTTTTATGAACCATTCAAAATTAGTTTGGAAAATAAAATAATATTTTTAGAATTTCCTATAGAAATAGAAAAAAATCTCTGTAATATTCTTTGCGAACGATCTGAAGAAGTTAAGAGGTTGAATGCCAAAGACCGTCACGCGCTCATCGCACTTTCTAAATTTGAATTGTTAAAAAATTTAATTGGCAATTATTATCAAAATCCAGAAACCCAAATTTTTTTAACCTTTGAACATAAAAAAACATTTTTTGAACAGGGTTTAATTTATGCTGGAGGAATATCCCTAATATTAGCTTCTTTAATATTATACAAACACCTTATTCATAACCCAATAATGGAAGCCTCTATAAAAAGGGCTGTCTCAAAATTAGAAAAAAAAATAGACACATTACAAAAAAACATATCTTCCAGAGTACAAAAGGCCTATGAACGCGGATATATAAAAGGATTTAAATCAAATTTAATAAAGAAAAAACTTGAATCTAAATAATTTAAAATAAATTTCTAGAATTTCGGCTTACTTTTTAATTAAAATCTTTTTATAAAATTTTCCATGAAAAAGGAAACCGAATGAAAAGAAATATTATCTTCACTTTTACAATAATTATAACAACAACCTTGTCTAATTTTCTTAATGCAGACATTACAATCAATGGCAATGGCAATAGTTTAAAACTAACCAGTAATGGTTTATTAAAAGTCGAAGCAGGAAAAACTTTAACCTTAAAAAATCTAACTTTAGCACAACTAAGAGACGAACGACTTATAATGAAAGATTCAACCTCTAAACTTAAATTAGATAATGCTAGAATAATCCTAGACAGCGATTATTCATTTTCACAAGGTTCTATAGAAATTCTAAATCACTCCAGTATTGAAGGAGAATTTACATTTACTTTTAGTGGCCATAATCTTTTAATAGATAAAAATGCAACTTTTGAAATTGGAAAAAATACAACATTTGTTTGCACCCCAAGCGGTGGATTAAATACACCTATTCGTTTTGAAGATGAAACATCTTCTTTATTTCTAAACAATGCTACTTTCAAAAATAATAATCTCGATTACCAAAGTAACTCTTTAGGTCTAATATTTAGTA
>JAGMEA010000033.1 GCA_023128415.1 Candidatus Babeliales bacterium | reverse complement strand
AGAACCCCTTGGCTTTAGCCTTGGGTGTGTGTCAGTAAAGAGCTTTTTTTTTAGGTTTAAAATTATGATTTGTGGAATAGGCATAGATATAAGCCAAATAGACAGGTTTAAAAGCTTTGATAAGTTTTCAAAGGAGCGATTGTTAGAGGTTTTTTCAAAAGATGAGATTGAAGAACTAGCGAGAAAAAAGACAGATAATTCTAGTGACTTTATTTATCAGTTTTATGCTTCTCGCTTTGCCGCAAAAGAGGCTTTTTATAAAGCTTTGAGCAATGCTTTGGTATCGCTCAAAGTTACTGATAGTACATTTTCGTTTAAGTTTGCACGTCAGCATGTTCAGGTTATAAGGACTAGTTGGGATATTCCAGCTTTAGAAGTTCAATGGGATAAATTTGAGGAAAAGATTGGTAAAAAGTTACCGGATCTGAAAACACATCTCTCTTTATCTCATGAAAAAATACATTCAGTTGCGGTCGTGATTGTTGAGGTATAAGTGAATAAAAGAAAAATAGGACATATTTTATCAGGATCTCTAATAGAGGGTCTTATAATGCGATTAGATCCTGGTTATAGCCTGGAAGATATAAAAACAGGAAAGTTTGTTTCTATTCAGGGAGAACAATATACATTTTTTTCTTTGATAATGGATTTAGAACTAGAAGTTACTCATCCAGACATTTTACTTTTTCCCCCAACGGAGCAAGAGCAGCTTTTAAGGGATGTTTTAGGGCAGAGAGATATTTATGCCAAAGTGTCACTGCGTCCTATGTTGATGTTGGATAAGCAAAAAAAACTTTTGCCTCCCAAAACAGTTCCGGGACATTTTGCACCGGTTTATGAGGCAAGTGCTCAAGATGTTGCAAATATTTTTGGTGATGAAAAAAAAGATAAAAAGTTTTTTAATGTTGGTACCCCATTAGATATGGAGACACCGGTCTGTTTAAATTTAGATAAGTTTATTGAACGAAGTAATGGTATTTTTGGTCGTACAGGAACTGGAAAAACATTTTTAACCAGATTAATTCTATCTGCACTAGTTAAAAGTGAGAAAGCTGTAAATCTTATTTTTGATATGCATAGTGAATATGGTTTACAGGCAAGAAAAGAAGGGGATGGTGAATCTTTTGTTAAGGGTTTAAAAACATTGTTTCCTAATAAGGTTGCTATTTTTTCTTTAGATGCCGAGTCTACTAGGCGTCGAGGAGGTAATCCAGATGTTGAAGTTCAAATAGGCTATAAAGATATTAGGGTTGAGGATATTATGCCGCTAGCAGATGAGCTACGTTTGCATCCTACTGCATTAGAAGCAGCTTATTTAATTTCAAGTAAGTATAAAAAAGATTGGTTGACGGTTCTTTTGGATCGTGGTGATGAAATTAAGGAGTTTGCTGAAGAGGTTGGAGCCCATGCAGAGTCTATAGGCGCTTTATATAGAAAGCTTAAACGAATTGAAAAGTTTTCTTTTTTGCAAAAGTACGGAAGTGGTAGTTCTGTTATCGATAGAATGGTTGAATATATAGATAAAGGCATACATGTAGTTTTAGAATTTGGAAATAATACTTCTCTACTTTGTTATCTACTTGTTTCAGGTATTATTACTCGACGTATTCATGAATTATATATAGGTAAAACAGAAAAATTTTTAGCATCTCAAAGAAAAGAAGATGAACCTAGAAAATTAATGATCACAATAGAGGAAGCGCACAAGTTTCTTAACCCTCAGGCAGCTAAACAGACAATTTTTGGTATAATTGCTAGGGAGATGAGAAAGTATTATGTTTCTCTTCTTGTTGTTGATCAAAGACCTTCTGGTATTGATCAAGAAATCATTTCTCAAATAGGAACAAAAATTGTTGCACTTTTGAGTGATGAAAAAGATATTCAAGCGGTTTTGACTGGAATATCCGGTTCTAGTGAGTTGCGATCAATTTTGACTACCTTAGATACCAAAAAGCAGGTTTTAATTATGGGGCATGCGGTTCCGATGCCAGTTGTAATTAGGACTAGAGATTATAATGAGGAGTTTTATGCCGCATTACAATCAGTAATTAGTTCAGAGAACGTTCAAGATGCAATAAATGAAATTTTCTAAATTAGAAAATTGACTCATTTTTTTTATCGCGTTACGATAACCTTTACCCAAATAATTTTGGAAATTTTTACTCAGTGAGGTTTAAAAATGAAAAAGCTTTTCCTAGCAGTATTATCACTTTTAATTGTCTTTTCTAATTTAGTTGTTGCTAAAGATTTCTATGTAGATAGAAATAAAATATTAGCAGAGTCTAAAGAAGGACAAATTTTTTTGAAGAAACAAGAAAGAAAAAGGGTTGAGGCTGAAGAAGAGGTTAAAAAATTAGAGCAAGAAGCACATTCCTTATCACAAAGAATACAGGGACAAGTGTCTATGTTGTCAAGGGAGGCTTTTTTTAATAAGCAAAGAAAATTGGGCAAGCTGATTAAAGACTTTGAGAGGAAACAGCAAGATGCTAAGGAAGAATTGAAAGTTGATTTTCAGTTAGGTTTTGAAAAAATTAAAACAAACCAATACGACGCTATTAAAGCCGTATATCAGAGTAAAAGTGAAAGAACCGCATTAAAAGATAAAAATGCGCCAGATGTTTTAGAGGTTGATCCAAGTGTTGATATAACTAATGAAGCTTTAGTAAAGGTCGATGCCGCTTTTCAAAGGTCAACGCTGCTTAATAATAAGGTAGAGAAAAAGGCTTAATGCAACTTAATATAGCTCTAAACAAATTGTTAGATATAGTTGGGGGAGTATCAGATGTTAACCCCAATTTTTTCGTGAACAAAATTGCGTCACTAAAGAATGCGACATCTGCTGATGTATCAGTTGTTTTTGATCCAGAAGATGTTACTATTTTTGACCATAACCCTGAAAGTGAAATTAAATTAAGCAGGGCTGGAATCATTTTGGCAAGCAAAGCATTCGTTGAAGGCCGCCAATATGTATTAGTCGAAGATCCTCTTGAGGCTTATCATAAACTTACCTATTTTGCCAAAAAGCGAAAAGGTCTTTTTGTTGATAAAAGTGCTGCTTTAGATGAGACCGTGATTTTGGAGGACAATGTTAGCATAGGAGCCCACACTGTAGTAGAGAGGGGCGCACGTATTGGAGAAGGATCTTCAGTAGGGGCCCAGGTTTTTATCGGTTCTAATGTCAAAATCGGAAGTAATGTAATTATTTACCCTGGGGTAAAAATTTTAGACGACAGTATAATTGGTGAAAAAACTATTATTCACAGTGGGGTTGTCATTGGGAGCGATGGCTTTGGTTATCGTATTACTAAGTCTGGCTTGATTAAGGTTCCACAAATTGGAAAAGTTATTATTGGGAAAAATGTTGAAATAGGTGCAAATTGTTGTATCGATAAAGCAGCATTTGATGAAACTGTTATTGGTGATGGTGTTAAACTAGATAATCAAGTACATATTGCCCATAATGTTCATATCGGTGCACATACTGCGATCATAGCGCAAACTGCTATAGGTGGCAGCAGCCGAATTGGTTCTGGATGCATGATCGGGGGCCAGGTTGCAATTAAAGATCATGTTACTGTAGGTAATGGAGTCAAGATCGTTTCAAAAGCTGGCGTTTTAAAAAATGTTCCAGATGGATCTATTGTTGCAGGGGTGCCAGCGATTTCTTTTGATAAATGGAAAAGAATTTCTGTTGCAAAATTACATCTTCCTGAAATTGCTAAGTTATGTAAAAACGTAAGTGATGGATTGAGTAAGCGTACGTCTTTTTGGAATAAAATATTTGGCAGGTAAAAATGCCTGAAATTGTTACATATACTCGTAAAGGGCAAAAAAAATCTTTTTTGTCGTTAATATTAGAAAAAAAGTTAAATAAAAAGTCATTAATTTTCGAATTGAATCACTTTTCTGATTCTGAGACTAATTTACAGTTTTTTGACAGTAATAAAGTTTTGAATAAAGAAGTTCTTTTGGTTTGGCAGTTTTTTTATGATTCCAAAGAGCAAATAAATTCTCAATTATTTGATTTATTGTTTGTTGTTTTATCATTAAAAGAGTTTGGTGTTGTTAGTATTAGCGTTTTACTTCCATATCTTCCATATCTTCGACAAGAGGATAGCGATGTTGGTCTTGATATAGGATTGGTAAAGCCTTTTTTACAGATATTAAAAAAATCTGGAATAGGTGAGATCACTGCTGTAGAAATTCATGACAGAGCTATTGTTGATATTTTGCCTATCAAAATAAAAGAAATTAAAATAGCAGAATTTTGGGCTTCACACATCAAAAATAGTATAAAAAATTATAAAGATATTATTTTAGCATCGCCTGACAAAGGCGGAAGGTTTAGGGTTGATGAAGTGGCGAAATTATTAGGACTAGAAACGGCTTATGTAAAAAAAGAACGTTTTGGAGCTGATCAAACCCGAGTATTGTCTTTGGATGGTAATGTTGAAAATAAGACAGTGTTCTTATTAGATGATATATTAGATACCGCTGGAACTGCTATTAATGCCTGTAATATGCTTCTGGAGAATGGTGCAAAATCCGTATTTGGTGGTTTTACTCATGGAATTTTTTCGGGTGATGCTTGTAAAAAAATAGAAAAAAGCGGGTTTACAGAAATTTTTGTAACGAATACTGTTTTTTTCGATATTACAGATAGCAAAAAAATAATTTCAGTATTAATAGATGACTTTTTGGTACAAAACTTGGTTTTAGAGTGATAGAAAAAGAAAAAAAAATTCGGGTGGTTATAGGACTGGGAAATCCAGGTGATAAATATATTCGTAATCGCCATAATATAGGTTTTAGAGTTTTGGATGTATTGTCCGAAAAACTTAATGTTTTCTGGAAAACTTCAGATTTGATGGATTTGACTGAAGCTATAATAGATGAGGCTAGGGTTTTGTTAATTAAGCCTTTAACTTATATGAATAATTCTGGAAAGATTATTCCTTTCTTACTCAAAAAGGGAATCAAATCCGAAGAAATTTTAGTAGTTCACGATGAATTAGAGAAAAAATTTGCTAATTTAAGTATAAAGCTTGGTGGAAGTGCTAGAGGCCATAATGGGCTTAGGTCTATAATAGATGTTTTAGGTAAAGACTTTTGGAGACTTAGATTTGGCATAGGCAGGCCGGAATCATTATCTGTAAGTGATTATGTATTATCAAATTTTTCTCAGGATGAAGAGATTCAAGTTCCTGAGTTAATTGAAAAATCTGTGGAACTTATTCTAAAAAATTCATAACTGTTTGATTTTTAGCCTCTTGCTAAGGAAGCTTTGTCTTTGTACAATTTTAATTTAATTGGTTTTGACTGTTTTAAATATTTAGGACTTTTATGAAACTTTCTATTGCTTGGATTTTTGATCATATTGATGCTGATTGGAGGAAACAAGATATTGAAACAATAGTTTCTAAATTTAATCTCATAACAGCTGAAATCGAAGACTATTATACTGTCCAATATGATCTTAGAAATTTTGCCCTAGGGACATTGGTAAAGGAATCTGGAAATTCTGTAACACTAAATGTTCCAGAATGGGCGCAAGATTATCAATTACCTAAAAGACCAGACCTTGGTGAATTTAAAAATGCAGCATATATGGTTTTTCAGGAAGGAGCCAAAGTTCGTTGGGCAGTTTGTAAAAACCTTAACTTAGACAAAGAAGGTTATTTGCCAGCTTTTGATGTTAAAGCGGAAGACCTTGAAGGTGACTGGAAATCCCTAGTTGAGTCTAGAGATATAATTTTAGAGATTGATAATAAGTCTATTACTCATCGTCCTGATATGTGGGGGCATCGTGGTTTTGCTAGGGAAATTGCGGCTTTTATGAAACTTGGTTTTATATCTAAGCATAATTTTTTACAAAATCATCCAGTAAAGCAGTTTAGTGATGCAACAAAAACTTCAATAAAAAATCCCTTTGTTGTTGAAAAGCAAGCAGAGGGATGTAATCGTTTTTCCGGCTTGTATTTTCCTTCTATTGAAAATAAGCCAACCGATTTGTTTACGGCCTTCCGTCTAATTAAGGTCGGCTTACGTGCCATTAATGCTGTTATAGATATAACAAATTATGTGATGTTGGATTGGTCTCAACCGACACACGTTTTTGATGCTGGAAAAATTTCAGGTAAAAAGATAATTGCCCGAATGGCTAAAAAGGGTGAGCAACTTAGGCTTTTGGATGATAGAGAAATCAATCTAGCAAAGGAAGATTTGGTTATATCTGATGGAGAGAAGCCGATAGCTTTAGCCGGGGTTATGGGGGGATCAGAAGATTCCTTTTCTCAAAGTACAAAATCTATTTTTTTAGAATCTGCAAATTTTGATGCAGCTACAATTCGTAAAACTGCTTTTAGGCATAAATCTAGAACAGAAGCTTCAGCTCGATTTGAAAAAACATTAGACCCTAATCAAATAGAGGAAGCAATAATGCGCTTCTTGTCTCTAGCAAAAAAATTAGGACTTAAATTTGAGTATGCTGATGAGATTGTTGCAGTCGGAGACAAAGTAGTAGAAAATGTTATTAATGTTCCCCATCATTATCTAGAAACTAGGGCTGGTTTTTCCTTAAAAGAGGAAAATATTAAAAATCCATTGGAAAGAATAGGTTTTGTAGTATCTCCCGTCGAAGGAAAATATGATATTACAATTCCATCTTATCGGGGTACTAAGGACGTTGAGGAAAAAGAAGATATCTTGGAAGAAGTTATTAGATTTTACGGCTTTGAAAATATTAAACCCAAAATGCCTATTTGGGAAAAACAACCAGCTAATTTAAATTGGGTTTATAAACAACGAAAAATAAAAAAGTTTCTAAAAAATGTAGCTCGTATGACAGAACAACAAAATTATAATTTATATGATGAGGCATTTTTAAAAGAAATTGACTATAACCCAGAAAAAACAACTGTTAATTTATTAAATCCTGTTTCTGTTGATCAATATCGATTGATTACTTCGCTAATCCCGGGTTTGATGAAAAATATTAAAGACAATTATGCTTTGTCAGACAAACACAATTTCTTTGAAGCAGGGCGTACCTGGACGTCAATAAACCAAAAGCCGATTGAGCAAAAACTTATTGCTGGAATTTTTTTTAATAAGCGAGAGAAGATAGACTTTTATGAATCTAAAGAATATCTTTCATCACTTTTGGAAGTTTTTGGTATAAATGCAGCATGGAAAAAGTCTGAAGCAAAAGATCCTTGGTTCAATCTTCACCAGACTGCGGAGATTGTTTGTGGTGAAAAAACTATTGGCTGGGCAGGTAAGGTTGATATGGCCTTCCTAAGTAAAATAGATGTTTTACCTCAAAGTGATGCATTTTTATTTGAAATTGATTTAGATTTTATTCTTTCTTTTACTCCTGAAGTTACCCAATTTAAATCTCTTTCTAAATATCAAGAGGTAGATTTTGATTTGTCCTTTTTTGTTCCATTATCTATAACCGTATCAGAAATAGAAAAGGTTTTGTCCAATGTTGATAAAACAATTGATGATGTAAAAATGATCGATTATTTTGAAAGAGATGAATGGTCAGACAAGCGTTCATTAGCTTTTAGGGTCAAGTTGGTTAATCCTGATAAAACGTTTGATAAGGACGAAATTGAGATGATTAGGCAAAAGGCTATTAAGTCATTAACCAAGCTTGGAGCAGAATTACGAGCATGAAAAAATTGTATTTCTTAATTTTTTCCTCCATTGTTTTTTTAGATGCTTTTTCTAAGCAGTTAGCCATAAAATATTTATCTAACGAAGAAATATCCGTTTTTCCAGGATGTAATTTAGATTTATCATTTAACTCTGGCATTAGCTTCAGTTTGTTTAAAGACTATTCTTTTATGATTTTGACTTTAATTATTGGAGCTATAATCATATTATTTGGTATATATACGCTAGGAGAATATGTTAAGGGTGTTAATGTTACCCCAGAAGTATTTGTTTTAGCTGGAGGGTTTTCTAATCTATTAAATAGGTTTACATATAAAGGAGTTATAGATTTTATTGATTTATATGTAGGAAACTATCATTGGCCTACTTTTAATATAGCTGATGTTTTTATAATGCTTGGTATATTTTTTATAATGATTAGGAGCTGGCAAGATGCCTATCGTGCAAAAAATTAGAGAATTTTGTTTTTTTATAGCCACTTTTAATAAAGTAGGACGATTTCCAGGTGGTAAAATAGTTGCCTCTTTATTAAGTATTCCTTTGTTGATGCTTTCGAGAATGGCTTATGGCTTTTTTGGTGTGTCTTCTTATTTACAATTTTTTATTTTTCTACTTGTTTGTTTAATAATTATTCAATTAGCTTTGAAAATACCCCTTTTCAAACAAACAGTTAGAGAACGTGAATCTGATTACGATTCTTTTGAACAATCTGAAGAAATGCCAACAGAAGAAGCTTCCTCTAATTCTAAAAAATTAATTGTTTTAGACAAAATTATTGGAATTTTGATAGTTTTTTGGGGAATGATTTTTACTCAGAAAACTTGGAAACTTTTGACCTTTGGGTTTGTAATATTTCATATAATAGTTTATTTAGTTCCATTTGTTGTGAAAAAAGAGGATTTAGAGAGAATAAATAAGCTTCCCGCATCATTGGCCCTAGTATCAGATGATTTAATTTCAGGTATTATAGTCAATGTAATTCTAAGGATTTTTAAATTATTTTGAGAGTTAAGCCGTTTTTAAATAAGTTTGTATCTAGCATTTATCCTTCTTATTGCTGGAATTGCTTAAAAGTTTTTGTTAATGATAGTATTTTTTGTGATTCTTGTTGGGATTTAATAAATACTGTTCCGAGTTTAAAGCTTGGAGTGGCTGGAGAAATAGGGTTGAATATTTTTTCAGCTGTAGAAAATTCTGAACCTTTAAAAAAACTTCTTAAACGCAAAAATTTTGGTGATGTTGTTGCTAGTAAGCATTTAGCAAGAATTCTTTTAAAGTATGTTGATACTGAGAATCTTGATGTTGATTATTTAGTTCCAATTCCGTTGCACTGGATTCGATATTCTAAAAGGGGATTTAATCAGGCCGAGGTTATAGCTGAACATTTGGGTAAAATCTTAAATATTCCCGTTATCAACTTGTTAACAAGAGTTAAGCGTACAAAATTTCAAGCATCACTGTCTTTGGAGAAACGGCAAAAAAATCTAAAAAGTGCATTTTCTTTAAATGGAAAAGTCTTAGAAAAATTTAATTATGATTTTTGTGGCAAAAGATTACTGTTGGTTGATGATTTATGCGTGACCGGTGTAACTTTGCAGTCGGCAGCAAAAGAGTTGATAAAGCTTTCTCCCAAGGATTTAAGAGCGGTTGCTGTTTGTAGGGGAACTTATAAAAAATTCACTTTTGATACCACCATCTAGTTTAACAACTTTATCTTTTAGTTTTATTTCAGTTTTATTTGAGTAAATGTTAAACCGAGGATGTGATAATGTGGCCTTTTCTTTTGATTTAATAGTTTGTTTATTAAAATCGTAGTTAAAATTTGATCCTTTAAGATTTATATTATTTACAGTTCCAGTAACGGTATTTTCTAAGAACAAATTTTTTGTTTCTGTGTTAAAAGTTGTTTTAACGGAATACAAATGTGCAGGTGTATTTTTTTCTGTAATAAATGTACAGGTCACATTTTTACATATTATATTTTCGTGATGTTTTTTGTTTTTATGCATAATTGCTTCTTCGGCACTGATCGAAAAGCCCTTTTTTTTATCGGGTGCAATTTGATGAAGAGTTACTGTCTTAGAAATAGCGTTTGTTTCTTGAATAGCTTCGCTTAGTGACGCCTCTTCTTTTGTTTTGTTTTTTAAAAAATGTAATAACGTTAAAATTATTATAGAAATAAATGTTAATAAAATTGTTTTATTTTTTAATCGCATTTTCTATCAAATTTTGTTTAAAATGTTTTTTCTGTACAAAAAGAACCAAATCTAAAAGAAGTCTAAAAGCGCCGTGTCCCCCTGATTTAGGCAAAATTAGATCAGCTTCAGGTTTTATATAAAAGATTGCATTAGACGGGCATGCGAACAGAGAAACTTTGTTTTTAAGCTCTATATCAAGAACATCGTCACCAAAAAATAATATTTCGTTTTTTGTTAGATGTGTTTGTTCTAAAATTTGTTCTAACGCTTTTGTTTTGTTCTCTCCAAAGCCAAAATAACAGAGACTTTTTTCTATATTTATATCACTTGCTCGCTTCTCTAAAATTTGTCCAGTTTTTCCCGTTAACAATGAGATTTTTAGACCTGATTGTATTGCTTTTACTACAGCGAATCCATCTTGAACCGAAAACCCTTTAGTTTCTTCTGAGCCCTCATTAGGATATACATTGGCGTCAGTCAGGCAGCCATCTATATCAGTAACAATTAATTTTATATTTTTTAATTTATTAATCAGTTGTTCATTTTTAAGGCAAGCTTTAAACCATTCAAAATCATTAGATATATTCATTAATTTCCCTTTGAAGTAGACAAATTTTTATAATTATAACATTCTTCCTTTCAATTTAGAGGTATTATTTTAGATGTAGGGGATAAAAATGTTTAAGTTCAAAAAACTTTTGCTGTCGATTTTGTTTAGTTTTTCATTCGGAAATATATCTTACAATTCAAATATGTATTGCGGTGAATTACTTTGGCGTATTGACCCGAAAAAGTTTGATGATTTTGGTGAATACAGAGATTGGGCTTTTTTTGTTGTTAGATATCTAGATAAAGAAAAAAAACGAATAAAGCCAGATAAAACAATATTAGAAGGTTTTCGAAATATTATAGTTCCTAAATTAAATGAAGGTGAAGATTGTGCAATTACGATATGCAGGTTATATCTCTTAAATAAGTTTTTAACTCATTTATCTGAGATTGTTGCAAGTTATTTAGGGCGGCAAATAATACGGTCAGAGGGTCAAGTAATTAATATCGAAGCCCTAAGAAAGAGGATGATTGAGCTACATAGATTGTTAATGATGATAAACAACACTTTAAAATCTGAAGAGGATTCTGTGCTGTGGGATGGGCGTATAAGTGATTACTCATATTTGAATTGAGAATTTATTCTTGATGAATAGATTTATAAGTTTCGAAAGTAGCCATTTTTATTCATAATTGGTGTTTTTTATAAAAAAAGTCAATTAAACGGCTCTTTAAGCCCATTTGATGAAACTATTATTTAGTTTCATACTGAAAATAATATTAAACAAGTTGATTAATACATATTAAGGGAGCAAGGATGTTTAAAGTTAACAAAATTATATTATCTACATTATTTGTATTTTCATTGAATGCTATTGGCTTTAATTCACATATGTTCTGTATTGGAGCAGACAAGATTTCTAATCCTGCAGGATTAGATTATGAAACAGTAGATGACTGTAGACATTGGTCTTATGATGTTATTAGGTATTTAGATAGGGAAGGTCGTTCAGGACGACTAGATATTGATAAAACTTGGCTTCAAGGCGTTCACATAAGATTTGATGTGTTAAAGTGGGGCGAATCAGCAAGTAGATACACAGAAAAAGAGTTAAGTGATTTTAAAAGGTTTCTAGAAGCCCTATCTGGTTGTTTAGAAGAGCTTTGGGGTGTTCCAAAACATGAATCAATCGCTCGAGAAGGTTATTTTTCTTTGATGGATGCAAAAACGGTTGCTGAATATTTATATAGTGCATTACTAGGGAATGATGTTGATGTGCAGGTTGTTACAGAGAGTCGATTTAAAAATCCTTTTAGAGGCTTGTTTGTCAGAAAGGCTAGAGAGGATAGGATTTAATTTTAGAGCATTTGATAAAAGTTTTTTTATTTCATACTGAAATGTGAAACTTAACACTTGATTAAAATATAAGGGGTAAAAGGATGAATAAAGTTAAAAAGTTATTGTTATCTGGTTTGATGGTGTTTTCATTGGGAAATACGGTTAATAAATCATATGTGTATGGTGGCGATTTTGAAAAACTTGTTAGAAATCCACAAAGCTTTTCTGATTATGCTACTAATGGTCCTTATGTGGAATGGTTTGAAGATGTTCTTAAGTACTTAAATAAGAACTCCGACTTAATAGAGTTAGATAAGGATGTATTAAAACGTTGCAAAAGAGTTCATTTTCAAGGATTTGTCATGGGAAGTATATGCTATGAAGCTCGACTTACAGAAAAGGGACTTAAAGGTTTAAATGGGCTTTTAAGTTGTTTAAATCAGATTGTTGTGGATTCCTTGAAAGATTGTGAATTTGGAGATTTGCAGAGAAGACAAATAATGAACCTTTCCGACGCAAGAACAAATATGATTTGTTTGTTTACAAGATTAAGCTTAATGGAAAGACGTTTGGAACAAAAAAGATTTGAAAAGCGAGAGAGAAGAGATCGTAGATCACTTTTAGACCGTTTAGTTAGACGTTCTGGTGATCCAGAGTTTACAAGTCTTCTAGGTGGTCGAGACGAAGAAGAGTTATAAGAAGAATATAAAATATATATTGAACCATTAGTTAATACAACGGGTACAGAGAGATAAATATGGTTAAAAAAACATTTTTGCCTATTCTTATTGCTTTTTTACGACAATAAACG
>JAGMEA010000032.1 GCA_023128415.1 Candidatus Babeliales bacterium | reverse complement strand
GGGCTTTCCCGTTTATTGTCGTAATTTTTTTACGCCAGGTAGGAAAGCTTTTAGCTTGAGGTCCCTTAGTCAAAATTCTAATTCGGCCACTAGAAATATTAAGAGAGGCAATTTGGGGAGTCATGCGACCTTCATCATCACTAATTCTATAGGAAAAAACTATATATTTACCATTTTCAGAACAAGAAGGATGGTGCTTATCTCCAGAGTTAGAGGTAAGCTGTTCCTCACTTAAAACAGTATTATCTTTATTAAGATTAATCCTAAAAATCTGAAAAGACCCATTAACCGGCTTTGTAAATACTATAGATCTATTATTTTCACAATATGAAGGTTCTGAGCAATAACCCCCATGAGTAAGTTGAAGAATTTTTTTATTATTGTTGTCTAAGTAAAAAATCTGAGGAGCTCCTGTCTTAAAATCGGAACAAAATACTATATCCCCGTTGGATAAAAGGCTGGGCGAAACATTGTTTCCCCTATTGTTAGTTAATTGCCTAAATACTCGTCGCCCCTGTTCTTTACTAAAATCCGTATCGTATAAATAAAGTTCAGAATTACCTGACCTAGACAAACAAAGAACAACCTTTTTTCCATCAGAAGAAATAGAAGGTTGCATATTCAAACCCTCAAAAGAACAAACAATTTTATGCCTATTGCTTTTGAGATCAACAGCCATTAATCGCATATTTTTTGGTGTTATTTGGCTATAAAATAAAATTGGTTTTTCAGCATGCCAACAAGGTACAATATTCACAGTCTCCATAGATACAGCAACACGAGAATACTGTGCATTATAATTCCCAACACAAATAATTTTATGCCGCGGATTTATTAAGCGGCAATAAGCCAAGTCATATAACGCAATACTAGACTCTCCTGTTAGCTCAGGAAGGATATTGGATGACAACATATTGCCACAAGCAACCGAATCATTTGTATCACAAGCAAATTTCTTATCAAATATAATATTTTTGGAAGATGTATCTTGTACTAATATGGAAACAGAATTTTTTGTTGTTTTGAGCAAGCAATAAATAGAGACTCCTTGATTGAATAATTTTGGAACATCTTTTTTGGATAATTCTTTTTTAGATTTTCTTAAATCAACTTCTAACTGATCCGTAAATTCCAAATCTTTTCTAAAAACTCTACCGACAGATGTTGATAACTCTTCATCCCCTATGCACAAAACTAAAACTTTAATTTTCCCATGTGTTAACTCATTCGTCCGAGCTTCGAAAGTTAACCCTTTATCCTCTTCCCTTTTTTCTATAATTTCAATTTTAATTTCCTTTTTTAGAAAAAGGCTATCATAAGCAACACATTGGCTATGTATTAAAAAAATTAAAACTGATAACAAAGATTTATTCATAACTTCAAGATCTTTCCAGCCGAATTTTCTTTTAAAATAGATACAAATACAAGAATACTTAATATAGCAGCAAAAAAGCACCAAACTGAAGTAAGGGCTATTCTAGCAAACAAATATGTCATTAATAGTGAAAAAATAAGTGAAGCACCAAATAATTTTGAACAACTTAAACTAGATACAAAAAAAGGTACAACGACAACAATACAATAAAAAATCAAGGCTACTGTATTTAAATGATTATTAAACGAAAAGTTATAGCTAATGTGACAAGAAAGAACTTGCGCTTCGATATTAAACGTCATTAAAATATAAGTTGAACATAAAGAAAAAAAAGCCCCAAAAACACCAAAGACTCTTAATATTCTCCTTTTTAAAAACATTTTCTCAGTATTAGATAATGAAATTGGAATCCAAATAGGCCACAAAATAAACGCAAATATTAAAAATATGTATGAAAAAACATCATTTAGCAGATTATTTTGAGCTGAAATTTTTAACCATAACAGCCCTTCAAAAAATTGTTGTACTGCAAAGAAAAAAGGAATACTTGCAAACATACGATGAGATTTGAGTTTGTTTTTATAAACACTTGCTATGCCAATACCTGTAAGAATCCCTGCGACACTAAAGCTAGCAGTTGCAGAAAAGCACATAATTCTCCTATTGTCTAAACGTGACAAGTAAACTGTTACCCCACAATGACTTACTAAATTTAAATTCTCTAGCAGCCTGCAAAACACTTAGATCATAAATTAATACCTTGGAACGTTCAGCAAGCTCATACTTTTTTATCTCACCCGTTTGATCAACTTCTACCAACAAAACACATTCTGTTCCCTTTGGAACACCAACTGGAGGCCTCCAAGCTCTAGAAATTTCTCTTTGAACTTCTTGCTGTAATCTGCTTACAATCGCACTACCACCTAGCTCTATAGGAATAGGTTCCTCTTGAGCTGATTTTACTTCTTGTTTGACTTCTTCTTTTGGTTTAGGTTCTTCCTTTTTTTGAATAACCTCTTCTTTTTTCTTTTCAACCTTTTTGGGCGCTACTTTTTTTTGTACTGGCTCAATCTTAACCTTAGGTTGAACTTTTTTTAAAGGCAATTTCTTTTTTAATTCAAGAATGCGTGGCTTTGCTTTCAGCTTGGACTTTGCAATCGCTGGTTTGCGTTTAATTCCATTCATCTTAATTCCTGGAGTAGAACCTAAATATTTAGGAGCCCTAAGCGGACGGAAATAGGCCCAAGAATTTTTAGACGAATGTGCACCCAAAACAATAAACTTTTTCTTTGTTCCCTCGAATAATGCCAGCAACACTATAAACATTACTACTGACATATGAAATACAATTGAAAAAACAAAGTGTTGTCTAGTTAACTGCACGCGTTGACATTGCGACGAATCGGATCCCCGACTGTTTAAGTTCATCTACTATCTCTATAACTCTTCCATATGTTATTTTTTCATCGGCTCTTATATACACAGGCAAATCATCTTTCCCGCCCATTTCTCTTTTTATAGTTGCTGTCAAATCTTTACGTTCGAGAGGATAACTATTAAAAAATAATTTTTCATCTCGAGTAATGGTAACAACCAACTCTTGTTTGCCCTGGGCCTCCTTAGTATCTCCCTTAGGTAAATCGACTCTAATGCCACGCTGTAATATTGGAGCCGCAACCATAAAAATAACCAAAAGTGTTAACGCCATATCAATCAAAGGCATCAAAGCTATCTCTGGCATACTAAATCGCCGACCTCGTTTTTTTATTCTTCTCATACTCCCCCTACAAATTTCCATCTTGCGAAATTTCTCTCGAAGAAGTTAGTCTACCATTTTCTTCTTTTGAATATGTATACAACACAATAGAAATAAATCTTTCTGATAAATGTCCAAGCATATGTTCCACTTTTCTAAGTTCATTAGAAAAATAATGAAAGAATATAACTGCTGGAATAGCAACAACTAAACCAACAAGTGTTGTAATTAACGCTTCTGCTATTCCGGGAGCAACAACTGCTAAATCTGCAGACTTTTCTTGCCCTATAGAAACAAAAGCGTGTATTAAACCCCAAATAGTTCCAAATAAACCAATAAGTGGAGAAACTGCCCCACTAACACCTAATACTGGAAGATATGACTCTGCTTCCAATAATGCATTATCTGAAAACTGTCCTAGTAATACATCTAATCTACCAATATCACGCTTACTCAAACTATCTCCAGATAAAGTAGAACTTTTTAGCAAAGATCTAACCTCTCCAATACCTTCGCTTAAAAACAATCCCCCTAAACTATCTTGATAATCGTTATTTAAAATTAAAAAATCATCAAAGCTTCTAGCTTCCCTTGCTTTAAAAAGTAAGTTTTTCATTTGCTGAACTTCTTTTTTAAAATATGATAATTTTAAAATAATAATCGCAACACATGTAATAGATGCTCCAAACAAAGAAAATACGATTAATTTTGTAAAGAAATCAGATTGCCTAATAAGTTCCCATGAAGAAGAGTTGAATAAAAATCCAAACATAATTTTCCTTTTTTAAAAAAAATTTACGACCACCCAATGGATAATATTATAAGGAAAAAATTCCTTCAACGGAATGCTTATTATTTTTCAATATCAGAGTAGTATTTCATGACTCTACGCTTTAGCTCTTCTGGATCAACTATACCCTCTTCTATTTGAAGTTCATACGCTCTTCTCAAAAGCTCACCCATCTTTTTCCCTGGATCCACAATATCCAACAAATGCCTTCCTAATAAGACTGGCTTAGGTGCACCCTCTTCTACTTGCGCCTCCTTAACTTTATCCATATAGAAATCAAAAAGTTCTTTTCCTTCCTTCAGGGGCTTAGAAGATTTTGCATTTCTGCCTCTTCTATCACACAAAGCAACCAAACCTAAATCTTTTGGCACAAGTTCTGGAGACAGTTTTTTAGCAAGACGTCTATAGGCACCTAACTTAGCATCTTGATCCAAAAATCCAAATGGAGCTAGATGGTGTAAAACTAATTTTTGTACAGCCTTGATTAAAAAAATATCACCTGTAAATCGCTTTAAAAACTTTTTAGATAATGCCACACCTTCTTTTTCATGCCCCCTAGCCCGCAAAAATCTATCTGTCACTAAAGTCTTTCCAAAATCGTGACATAAAACTCCAAGCATAATAATTATTTTTTGATAATCATCTTCATAAACATCCAACATAGCTGCAGCATCCAAAGCTTGCATTGTATGCTCAAAAACATCACCTTCCGGATGATATTTTGGAGGCTGATCAACTCCAATTAACGCATAAACTTCAGGCATAATATCTTCTAGACGAACTATTTCCTTTAAATATCTTATACCCAATGATGGTCTTTTAGATTTTAAAAGCATTTTTTTAAATTCATCATAAATGCGCTCTTTGGCTACTTCTCTAATGTCTATTTTTTTGCAAATATTTTTTAGCTGAGCATCTGGTCTCATTCCAAAGCGCGAAACAAATTGAATAACTCTGTAAAAACGTAGCGGATCTTCAAAAAAGAGTTTTTCATCAACAACTTTTAATTTTTTATTTTTAATATCATTAAGTCCACAATAAGGATCTGTAATTTTAAAAATATTTTTTGTTAAAAAAAGGCTTAAGTTGATAGCCATAGCATTTATAGTTAAATCTCTACGACGGCAAGCTTCCTTTATATCCATATTAGGGTCAATTTCAACTTTTGGCTTTCGGCCCTTGCTATCTCGCCTTGGTAAAGACCAATCAATATCTAAAGATTTAATTCTCAAAACTCCAAACTGCTTTCCAACTAGATGAACAATTCCAATTTTTTTCAAAATCTTTTCTAATTCTTCTAATAAAATTCCATGAACTTCTATATCAATATCTTTAACATCTAAGCCTAAAATTAAATCTCTTACAGTCCCTCCAACAAGATAGGGGGTCCCTCCTGCCTTAATTATAGATTTTAGAATAGGAACTAATTTATATTTGCTTAACATTTCTTTTAACTGGACACGCATACTAACCTCAATTCATAAATTTGATTTTTTTTAACAAGACACCGCGGAATTCGCCAGCTATAATCTATTTGATTTAGGTGGAGACGGATAGCGGTGAGACCATAGGTCTGGAGAAATTATTCTAGAATAGTTTGTTTTTCAATGTAAAGTTTCAAAATGTCTATTGGTGCTTCACCAATAGAAAGGAATACAATATGCCCTTGTTCATAAAAGAGGTTTGTAATAGTATTTGGAGATATGCTGACTAAACTCTTTTCGAATGTGTCTACTGGTTACAGTCTTGAGATTGTTAATAAATTTAGAGGGTGTAATGTTGGGATGCATCTTGATTAGTAAGTGTATGTAGTCTTCTTCGCCATCGAATTCTAATAAATCAATATACCACATTTTGCAAAGTCGCTTGCAAATTTCTCCGAGCCTGTAGATAATTTTTTTCTATATTTAGTGATCAACACTAAATGGTATTTTGAGGCTATACATATAATGCCAGTGGCTTTTATATTCTCTACGTTTTTTCTTTCTCTTTGTTTTACACTAATTATAGGATTTGTTATTCTAGTACGGTTGTTATGACTGAGGATGCAGGTAGATGTTGAAGGCCTTCAAATATAGAATTTATCCAAATCAATTTCAAAAACAAAAGTTCGCAGAACATTTTGGTTGTGCAAGGTTTGTTTATAACTGGGCTTTAAATAAAAAAGAAACCTTTTACAAAAAAACAAAGAAAAATCTCTCAAAAAGAATGTTACAAGATCAACTAGTGGAGTTAAAAAGAGAACAGTTATGGTTAGCAGATGTAAATAGCCAAACACTTTTAGCAAGCCTATTCAACTTAGACATAGCTTTTACAAAGTTCTTCAAAAGGAATGCAAAGTATCCACGGTTCAAAAAAAGATACGCTGGTAAACAGTCATACCAGTGTCCCCAACATGTACAAGTAAATTTTACCAATAATATGATTAATCTCCCCAAAATAAAAAATATCAAAGCTAAACTACACAGAGAATTTGAAGGCAAGATGAAAACTTGTACAATATCAAGAACAGCTACTAATAATTATTATATTTCCATACTGGTAGA
>JAGMEA010000031.1 GCA_023128415.1 Candidatus Babeliales bacterium | reverse complement strand
ATCATGGGGCGAAGCAGGAAGCCGCTACTAAAGCTTCAAGCTTAGTGGTCGGTAGTTCACTCAACTAAATTTTATATTCTAAAGGAAAGCTAGTAAAAATCGGTTGAATTTTTTTAAAATATCACCTAGTCTGATTAATTAGATTTAGTGGGGCTATAGCTCAGTTGGCAGAGCGCATGCATGGCATGCATGAGGTCACCGGTTCGAACCCGGTTAGCTCCACCAAAAAGGTTTTGTAATGAATAAAAACACTGAAAAAACAATAGAAGAAATATCTAAGAAGATAGAACGTCCTGGTATAATCAAAACTTTAATCCTTTCGATTATACTGGTTCTGATCGTAGGACCTCTTTTTATAAAATATAATATCTGGATAGCTCTCCATCTCTCTTTTTTAACCTGGAGTTTTTTTGTACTTTGTCTTCCGGTTGCTCGTGGTAAAATTTTAATAGGTAAACCCTATTTTTATATCACAAAAAAACAACTTAAATATCCTGAGGCTTTTTCTTGGATTATTGCACTAACTGGAAATATGTTAACTCTAGCAATATCAAGCAACCCCTATTGGAAAACAACTATAACAAATTTACTTTATTTAATTATGCAAAAACCGTGGCCTCTATGGCTTGTGATTATAGCCTGTGGATTTGCAACATTCTTTGATTCTTATTTATGCAATTATACACAGCACAGAATAAGTAGAAAATTAAAGGTACTGTGTCGTCTTTTTATTGCAGGCTCTTTCTTAACAACATTCCTTTTAACATATAATGAATTAATTCTTGTTATAACAGCCCCAACCTTTCAATAAGTATTTTATCAGCGGTTTAATGGAAAAATACGTAAAATTTTTCTAAAATGCTTATAAAATTTGTTTCATCAAAAAATTAGAAGAATAAATATGTTAGAAATTAAACTTTCTGCTATAAAGCAAATGGAAGAATTTGCTCGCAATAATCCAAATATAATCTCTTTATCGCAGGGAGGTTTAAAAGTAGACGCACCAACAGGAGAAATTAAAGATTCTGTTCAAAAAATTTTAGAAACAAACAAAGCTGATTATTATGGTCAAGGATCTGGACTTTTAGAATTAAGAGAAAAAATATCAGAAGTTTTGTCTAAAAAATATCAAACAAATATTCCGATTGATCAAATAATTGTAACACATGGTTGTAATGGTGCATTAACAAACCTAATGCTGCTACTGCTAACAGAGGATGACGAGGTTATTTTACCTGAACCGGCTTACCCTTCTTATACAAACTTGGCGAGAATAGCTAGAGCAAAACCTATATATGTATCCTGTCAAAAAGAAGATAAAAATAAAATTTCCTGGCACTTACCTGTAGAGCAAATTAAGTCAGCAACTACAAATAAAACAAAAATGATCATTTTCTCTAATCCATCTAATCCAACAAGTACTCTTGCCTCTAAGAAAGATTTATTGCAACTGATAGCATGGTGTGAGGAAAAAGGAATTTATTTAGTAGTTGATGAAGTTTACGAAAACTATGTTTTTGATGGCGAATTTCAATCAATAACACCTTTTATAAAAACTTCTAAACGTATAATAAAACTAACATCTTTTTCTAAAGATTTTGGTCTAAGTGGTTGGAGAGTCGGCTACATGGTTTTACCGGAAAATCTTTCCACCATGGCATACATAATGCAAGACTCACTGTTTATCTGCCCTACCGTAATCTCTCAGCATGCAGCTTTAGCAGCCCTAAACAACCAGCACATTGCAAAGTATTTTCATGATTATGTTAAAGAAAATAAAAATTTAGTTATCAAATATTTAGATCCATTAAGAAAAAAGGGCATTATCAATTTCCAAAACCCTTCTGCCGGTTTTTATACTTTCATAAAAGTACCCGAAAAAAATACAACTGAACTTTGCTTAGATATGATAAAGGATATTAGTGTCTCTTTAGTTCCTGGTGGAACTTTTGGACCAACTAGCAAAGATTTTGTTCGTATATGTTTTGCCAGAAATCGCTCGATATTGGAAGAAGGCTTAAAAAGATTAACTGTGTATTGGAACAAAAAATATGTATAAAAAACAAAAATACCTCCATTTCATTGGCATTGGAGGTATTGGAATGAGCGGCATTGCAGAGATTTTAAAAAAACAAGGTTATCATGTTTCAGGTTGCGATGTATCAAGTAGCTCAAAAATAATAGATCATTTGAAAGAAATTGGATGTGTAATTTATAAAGGTCATAGCCCAAAACACATAAACGATACTGATGTATTAGTATATTCTTCCGCTCTTGACAATAAAAATCCCGAAATAGCAGAAGCCTTAAAAAAAGGAATTCCTGTTATTCCGAGGGCCATTATGCTCGCTGAGATAATGCGCACAAAACATAGCGTAGCTGTATCTGGAGCTCATGGGAAAACAACTACAACATCAATGCTCTCACATATTCTTATTGAAGCCGGAGAAGATCCAAGTGTAATCGTTGGTGGAGTTTTAAAAAATTCTTCTACTAATGCAAAACTAGGCAGTGGCGAATTAATTATCGCAGAGGCCGATGAAAGCGATCGATCCCTTTTATATTTGAATCCAAGTTTAGCCATAGTAAACAATATTGATGCTGAGCACCTCGACACATATAAAGATTTAGAAGATGTAAAACAAACTTTTAGAGATTTTTTAGCTCGATTGCCTTTTTATGGAAAAGCTTTTGTTGGCATAGATGATCCCGGAGTAAAATCAATTTTACCTATCTCCCATATACCCATAGTTAAATATGGAATGTCTAACGAGGCTGATGTTCGTGGTGAAATTTTAGAATTAGAGCCAACACATTCTGTTTTTAATGTTTATTCATGGAAAAAGAATTTAGGTAATATAACAATCAATATGCCGGGAAAACACAACGTTCATAATGCCCTTGCAGCAATATCTGTTTGTTTAGAACTAGATGTTTCATTTGAAAAAATTAAAAATGCTTTAGCATCATTTAAAGGTATCGAACGTAGGTTTGAATTTAAGGGGATTTTTAACGGAGCAGAAATATTTGACGACTATGGACATCATCCAACCGAAATAGAAAATACTTTAAAGATCGCAAGGAATAGGGCTAAAGGCCAACTAATTGTAGCCTTTCAACCGCATAGATTTACAAGAACACAAAAACTATGGAATGAGTTTGTTAACTTGTTAGCAAATTTTGAAATGGATGAGCTTTACTTAGCAGATATTTATCCTGCAAGTGAAAAGCCCATTGAAGGAATTACCAGTCAAAATTTAATCAATGCAATTAAAAAAAAATCTCCAAATAAAAAATGTTTTTATTTTCAAACTTTTGAAGAGCTTGAAAATAGACTTAAAAATAAACTGGCCAACGGCGATCTATTAATCACCATTGGCGCTGGAAAACTTAATCAGGTTGGGGAAATATTAATTAACTCGGCTTACTAAAAATATCTACCTGTCCCCTTTTTGAAGATAATCTAATACAAGTCTGGGTAGCTTCGCATACTGCATTTTCGTATCAGTATGTAGCTGCATCAATCTTTCTCTCTGAATATACATTGCTAAACAAGAAACTCCACAAAGTGGAAATCCAAATATATTTTTATGTTCTTTTAGCAGTTGAAAACCTTTAACCATCGCTCCATTTATTTTCCTTACAGTTCTTGGGCCAAAAGAATTTTCATAAACCTCTATATCCCTTTGCTCCCGAACATCATTCGCCAGAGTCGCAATTGCGATAAACACATCATCCACAGAAACATCCATAGAAATAAAGAAGAAGTCATATAAATGTTTTAATTTGCTCTCTGGAGAGTGTCTAAAATCAAAATATTTAATTCGATTTTCATATATAAAAAGAACAAACAAGGCATTTAATAAATCATCTTCTTTCAAATTTTCGTTTTTTTCCTTTGCTTTTTCAAATAAGAGTTCGACTATACCATTGTCATAAAGATTATAATAATCTAAAAAAAGATGCGGATAATTATCTTTTAAGCTATTAAGAATTTTAAGCTTAATATCTTCCGGAATTTCGTATTTTAGAATTTCTTTAAGTTTTTCAAAATTTTCCGGAGTTTTCATCATTGCAAGCCAACAAGCAACATTAGCAGTAACTACAGCCTTAGAACTAGAATCCCTATGTATAGATAACTCAGAAACAACAACAGCTTTAGACACCTTATCGCACAGAGAATCTGCACAAGAATATCCAAGTCCAGAAAAAACCAAGGTCATCGCCAAAATTTTTAAAACTTTTTTCATATCATCCTCCATTCAAATAGTTAATTACTATTATAAGAATATATGAAAATGTTTCAAATGCAAAAAGTCAAAATAGCAGAAAATGTCTATATTTCTGAAAATTTAATCATTTTTTAGAAAAATTAACTAAAACAATTGCTTATGTACTTAGTAAAAATTACCCCGCCGTCTAATCTCAGATTCCAGAGCCTTAACTTCGTCTAAGCATTCGAAATATTTAGCTAACTTCAAGGTACTTCTAAGGTCTTCTAGGGTAAGGCGTAATAAGTTATTAGCTTTTTTAACTTCGTTAATTAGAACTCCTAAATGCATAGCTGTACTAATTGGAACTCCTAAGTTAGTAATATCTAAAAATATTTCTTCTTCATATATTTCCTCTATCGCAAGTCTATCATCTGATTCCTTACTCCCAAGAGAACTAATGGATAAAAAATGTCTTGAAATTTCTTCAGAAAAAACATACTTAAATCTTGAAGTAGAAACCTCAAAATAAATTTTGATAGGAAGATTTTTTGTTGAAAAAACAAAGGTTAAAAATAAATACAATATAATCTTTTTGACCATGGAAATCTCCAAAGGTATTGAAAGATTAACCTAAAAAACCTTATCCCACTCCTTACTAATTAAAAAGTTATAAATAAAATAGCAGCATATCCAAACAAAACAGCTTCAATTTAAATTATAGAAGAAGAGAAGGACTGAGCTTATATCAGTCCTTCTTTAATTCATACTAAAAATTTGTCTGCGATAGCTCTAATCCATCTTACTTTGGTTCTTGCCAGCCACGAAGTTCTATCTACTGTAAAAACAAACATACGGCCAAACAAACCAACTAAAATGAAAAAAATAAGGGGCATAAATACAACGATTGAACTAAACAAAATCGACCCCTTAATAATACTACCCATATATGCCTCAAAGATTAAGATTACTAATACCCTTAGAGTTAATATCTTCAGATTTTATCTCTAAGTCTTTTTGCAAAACAATGTGAACTTTGCTTTTGCTTAAACCTTTTTTTGATTTTTTCAGATCTGGACGAATAGAAACTGCGCAAGTTCGACCACTTTTCCTGCAAAAAAGCAGCCCTTCGAATTCTGTAGATAAATCGCTAATATCCCAGCCTAGACGCTCCATATTATCACGATAAAACTCTGTTGCATCTTGTACCGGCAAATCACCTAAAAAGCTAACAGCTAAAGAATTGTTATCCAAAAGTCCTATATCTGTTTGCTTTTTGTCCCTTGATACAAAATTTAATAATGAATACCCAACTGGTTTTGGAATATCTGAATATTTAGCTTCATAAAGATTAAATTTTTCTTTAAGAGCCAAAACATAAGAATCCTTTTCCAAGGATTTTTGGGAACTTTTTTTACAAGATGTTAAAAACAAAGGGGTCATAATAAAAATTAAATATAGAATAAAACGAGAACCCTCAGGTACCACTCCTACTCTTATCCTTTTTAAAAAATTATTCTTTTTCTAAGACAGGGCCTTGCTTTAAAGCTTTCTTTTGTTCCTTAGTCATAATCTTTTCTGCAATTCTAGTAGCTTTACCTTCTCTACTACGAATATAAAAAAGTTTGCTTCTTCTAACTTTGCCATATTTCTTAATATTAATAGAACTAATAGAAGGAGAATAATAAGGGAAGATTTTTTCAACTCCTATACCATTTGCCCCTACTTTACGAACAGTAAAAGTTGTAGCTATTCCATTTCTATGAAAAGCTATAACATCTCCAGCAAAATTTTGTATTCTTTCTTTTTTGCCTTCTTGGATCAATAGACCAACTTCAATAGAATCACCCACTCTAAAATCATCAAACCTTTTTTGCTTAAGGTCCAAATTCATTATGGTTTCTTTTGTAAGAGTACCAGCTTCCATCAAATTCCTCACTCGTAGTAACAAAATAGCTTAAATTGTAAAATTTCTTATAAATACCTTTATTTAATCAAATATACCATAGTATTCAGCGATATCAAATGTAGAAATCCTAATTTGTATTGTATATTTAGTCACTGACCAAATTATTCTTAGGATTAATCCCTAGCCATCTATCCAAGATAATCCCGACAGCTGACCTTACAGATAAATGGTTAAAATCCTCTAACCCAACAACAGGCATTAAAAGATAATGGCATCTGTTTAAAACAGTATCAGAAAGTCCCTGGCCCGTTCCAAAAACTAATAAAACGGGCCGTTCCTCTCTCCAAAGGAATCCTTGAGAATGATAATCAATTTCCCTAATATCCTTATATTCTTGGGCGGATGTAGCAACCAAGATCGGATCTTTACCCTCTTTTTGCTTAATAAACTCTATTGTTTCATCCAAACTGAAGGTTTTTTCTACTCTCTTTACAGCGTCATACCTATTGGGATTATATTTTTGACCTTCTGGTGACAGCCAAAAACTTAAAAATTCAGTAGCGATTGCATGCTGATCCTTTAGACGACTAACAAGAAAAAAATTCTCTATTCCATAAGTAGCACTAGATCTAGCAATATCATGAATGTCTAAAGATGTTATAGAGGAATCTCCAACCCTAAATTCACCTCTATCCTTAACAATGATTTCTGTATGCATCAAAGCAACATAATGATTAGGAATAAATTTTTTCCCTAGAGCTTTTTCTTCACCGGAAAGTTTATTTCCCTTAAACCAATCAAATCTTTCAAAAATCGTCTGCTGAGCAGCAGCCCCTTCTCTCCATTTTTTTATTCCAGCATGATTGCCAGAGCGTAAAACATCCGGAATCTTTAAACCATTCCACTCAACCGGCAACCCATATTGAGGATGATCTAAAAATGCTCCCTCAAAAGATTCTTCTTTTACCGACTCTTCTTTTCCAACCACCTTAGGCAATAGCCTCAAAATACCCTCAAGTAGAATCTGTGCAGGAAGATCTCCCCCCATTAATACATAATCCCCTATAGAGACAATTTGATCAGCATAATATTTAAGAACCCTCTCATCCATACCCTCATATCGACAACACACTAAAATAAGATGATTGTCCACTAACGATTCATCTACAAGTATTTTTGAGGTTTGAATTTTTTTTATCAGGGATTTTAGAACTGGTTGGGTAAGTTTTGTACCTTTAGGAGAAAAAAACAATTTTAATCCCTTACCCCATTTTTCCTCAACAAGGTTTATAGCCCTTTCCACAACTTCAGGCTTTAAAACCATGCCTACACCATGGCCAACTGTAGGCTCATCTATCCGTTCCTTAGGTTCACATATATCAGAGAAACGAACAAAATTAAATTCAACTAACCCTTGTTCTACAGCTCTGCCAATAATGCTAGTTTTTAAAAAAGAATCATACAGTTCGGGAAATACCGTCAATATTGAAATTTTCACGGATCAAATTAGTCCATTATTTCTAAAACTGCTCGCTTACCATCTCTAAGTGCGGCAGCATGAACTAAGGTTCGTATAGATCTAGCCATACGCCCTTCTTTTCCAATAACCTTGCCCAAGTCTTCAGAATCGACTCTCAATTTAATGATTATCGTCTGATTGGCAGTTTCTTGATTAACTACCACAGCCTCAGGCTTATCTACAAGTTTTTTAACTACGTGTTCTACTAATTCTTTGAGCATATTTTTTAAACCAATTAAGCTTGAGGTGCTAATTTTTTATAATTTTTAACCAACTTTTTAACTGTAGCAGAACATTCAGCACCTTTAGAAACCCATTCACTAATACCTTCAACATTCAGTTTGATGATCTCGTGCTTAATAGGATCATAGGTACCTAAATTATCTAAAAAAGCTCCGTCTCGCTTTTTTCTAGAATCAACTGCAACAATACGCCAATACGGACGATTTGTCTTACCAAGACGACTTAAACGAATTTTTACCATAAAATTACCTTAAATTGATGGGGACTAAAGATTAGAATCTTCCTCTTCCCCGGCCAAACTTCTTAAACATTTTAGCAAATTGCTTAGCTTGCTGCAATCTCTCTAACAATTTATTAATTTCCTGAACACTCGTACCAGAGCCTTTAGCAATACGCTGCTTGCGCGATGAGTCTAAAAGCTTCGGAATTTGGCGTTCCTTAGGAGTCATAGAGAAAATAATACATTTGAAAATCTTAGCCTCGTGCTCACCAGCCTGCATAGCTTCCGGAGTTATATTGGGCATTCCAGGTAAATATTTAGCAATTTTCTGTATAGATCCCATTTTAGACATCATATCTAACTGTTTACTAAAATCTTCCAAATTGAAATCGCCGCCCATAACCTTTTTAGCTAAATCTTCCTGAGATTTCTTATCAAGACTGTCTTCAGCCTTTTCAATAAGACTCAAAACATCGCCCATGCCCAAGATACGTGTAGCCATTCGCTCTGGTAAAAATAGATCTAAATCTTCTACTTTTTCGCCAGAGCCAACAAAATATATCGGTTTCTTTAAGGCATATTTAAATGCAAAAGCGGCGCCTCCCCTAGTATCACTATCCATCTTTGTTAATAAAGCACCAGAAAAACCAATACTCTTATCAAAGGCTTCAGCAACTTTTAAAGATTCTTGTCCTGTCATCGAATCCAATACCAAAATTTTATATCTAGGATTTATTTTTTCATCTATAGCCTTTAATTCATCCATCATTTTCTCATCGATGTGCAATCTTCCCGCTGTGTCAAAAAATAAATATTCATACCCTTTAGACTTAAAGTAATTATAAATTTCTAGAGCAGCCTTAATCGGATCCGTACTTTGCGCACGATAAAAATCAACATTGACTTGCTTAGATAGTATTTCTAATTGATCAACTGCAGCCGGACGATAAAAGTCAACAGAAGCTAATAAAATTCTTCTATTTTTTCCCTTTTTTGCAGCTTCTTTTGAAACCCATTTAGCAAGCTTAGCAATAGAGGTTGTTTTTCCTGATCCCTGAAGCCCAAGAACCATGACAACTGAAGGAATCTGAAAAGAAATTTGAAATTCAGTTTTACCCCCAAGAAATTCTAAAAGTTCATCGTGAACAATTTTGATAACAACATGACCCGGGCTCAGTTTTGTTTTTAATTCCTCACCAACAATTTTATTCTTAATATTAGCTAAAAAATCTTCTATTAACTCGTAGGGAACATCAGCTCCGATCAGAGCCTCACGAACTTGTGCCAAGGCTTTATCAATATCTGCCGCCTCAAGACGACCTTTGTCCTTAAGCCAACTCAATATTCCAGAAAATTTTTGAGATAAAAAATCAAACATTTTTACTCCGTTACTAGTGCTCTAAATTGTGTTCACAATCTCAAGTCTAATAAAAAAAGGAAAATTAGAAAGGGCTGAATCGTGGTGCCGAGGGCTAGAATCGAACTAGCGACACACAGATTTTCAGTCTGTTGCTCTACCACTGAGCTACCCCGGCAAATAGAAAAAGTTAAGAAAATGTTAACCGCTAGAGCACGCATTGTCAATTAAGATGCACGAAAAAAGTAAATTTTAAGGCTTATTTTAGCCTATTACAACAGTATTTATTGACTTTGACAAAACAAAGAATTAACATTCCCCCCACAAGCTACAATCAAAAAATAAAGCTTGATAATTATAAAAAATACTCTCAATTAAATTTTTTCGACTTATTTTAAGGACAAAGAGACATGAATAAATTCACTAAAATTTTTATGTTATTAATGTTAATCGGCAACAATCCGATAACTTGTACCCGGTTTCATTTCGTACCTGTAAGACCCACCCTTAAAGAACTGTCTGTAAAGTTAGTAAAAGATATCGACAGTTGGACAAACAATAGCGGCCTTCCAAAAGAAAAAGAAATTCAATCCCTAGAGACAAGATATGAAGGAATTATAGTCGGATTAAAACAAGTGCTTCATATAAATGAATTAGAAAAAAATCGTCAAACTCCAAAACAATTTGGAGACTATGGAAAATATATGGACGGTCAATTAAATCTAGATAGAAAAATAGGCGATCTTCGAGAATCTATAGACCTTTTGGAAACAGCAGCCTTTTTCTTAAAAACACAAGTAGAACAATCCCTAATAAAAAAAATAACACATCCTAAAATACTTGCTGAAGAACTAAAATCCAAATTTATATTTCCAACAACATTACAAAAAACTTGCCTTGTAAAAAAACGGCCATTGACTCCCCAAGAAGAAAGGATATTGATAGAAGAAGAAAGTTTTTTTAAACGTCAAAATTTAAAAAGATAATCAGCTTAACAAACGTAAAATCTCTCAGATAATTTTAAAATAACAAAAACAGCGCCTCCGCTTACCAAAATTTTAAAAAAATGTTAAAGTTATAGCTAATTTTGATTTGCTATAAGATAGAGGTTTTGATGCAGGGCTTAAAGGAACAAATAGAAGCTTTAAAAAAACAGCTTAACGAAGCTCTTAAGGCTGTTTCTTCTTCAAGAGAAACAAACGCTATTCATGTTAATTTTTTAGGCAAAAAAGGCTCAATTACTAAGCTTCTTGGAGAAATAAAAAAATTATCAATAGAGGAAAAAAGAACTTTTGGTCCTTTATTAAACAAATTTAAAAAAGAATCCGAAGAGTTTATTCAAAAAAAATATGACGACCTTTTTAATCAAGAAATCAAACATCAAAATCTTAAAAAAGAAAATTTTGATGTTACAGCATATAAAACTGGAGCAATAAAAGGACATGTTCATCCCTACACTAAAATCATTGAAGAAATAGAAAATATATTTTTATCAATGGGTTATGAAATTTTAGATGGTCCAGAAGTTGAAACAGATTATTACAATTTTACTGCTCTAAACGTTCCAGAGAATCACCCTGCAAGAGATATGTATGATACCTTTTGGACTAATCTACCAAATACTTTATTAAGAACTCATACTTCTCCCATACAAATTCACGCGATGGAAAACAAAAAGCTGCCAGTAGCTGTAGCCGCTACAGGCAGGGGCTTTCGTCATGAAGCAACAGATGCTTCTCATGATATTATGTTCATGCAATGCGAAGGTTTTTTGGTAGGAGAAAATATAAGTCTTGCAAACCTATTTGCAACAGCAAAAAAATTCTTACGAGCGCTCTTAAATAGAGATGATTTAAACATACGCATACGTCCTGGTTTTTTTCCTTTTGTTGAACCGGGAGTTGAAATTGATATGGAGTGTCCCTTTTGCAAAAAGGGTTGCTCTGTTTGTAAAAAAACGAAATGGATAGAAATTTTCCCTGGAGGTTTAATTCACCCAAATGTTTTAAAAGCATGTAAAATTGATCCTGAAAAATATTCCGGCTTCGCTTTTGGATTTGGGCTTACGCGGCTAGCTATGATAAAGTATGGAATTAATAATATAAGATTATTTCATAGCGGGAAAATGAAATTTTTGGAGCAGTTTTAAACTGCAATTATAACACGAGGAGAGAAAAAGATGAAAGTAAAAAAAGCAATCATTCCTGCTGCAGGCCTGGGAACACGCTTTCTTCCTCAGACTAAATCTATTCCTAAAGAAATGTTACCTCTAGTTGATAAACCTGCAATACAATACATAGTCGAAGAAGGAATAAGATCTAGCATAGAAAATTTTATCGTAATAAGTGGACGATCGAAAAAATCGCTTGAAGATCATTTTGATCTTGCTCCAGAATTAGAAAATATATTAGAAAGTAAAAGTAAAAAAGATCTAACATCGTCAATTGAAAAAATCATAGAAAAAACAGATTTTACTTATGTTCGGCAGAAGGAGCCTTTAGGTTTGGGCCATGCTATTTGGACTGCAAGACATGCCGTTGGAAGAGAGCATGTAGCAATACTATTGCCGGATGATATTATTACTGGACCAGTTCCTGCAATTTCTCAATTAATAAAAATTGCAACTCAGGAGAAATGCAATGTAGTTGCAGTAAGAGAAGTTCCAATTGAGGACACTAAACACTATGGTGTGGTAGCAATAAAAAAACAATTTTCACCAAATCTTTTTCAAGTTAAAAACTTAGTTGAAAAACCCGAACCAAATGACGCTCCCTCAAATTTGGCAATAATTGGCAGATATGTACTTTCTCCAAATATCTTTGATGCAATTGAAGAAACTTCAAGTGGACATGGTGGGGAAATTCAACTAACAGATGCCATATCGAAACTTCTATCAAACGGTGAAAAAGTCTTTGCCTATAAAGTACAAGGAACAAGATATGATGTTGGTAAGCCATTGGGTTGGCTTAAGGCAAATATTTCTCTCGCCTTAAAACATCCTGATTATGGCGAACAAATGTTAAAACATTTAAAAGAATTAGATAGAGATATCTTGTTAATGGAAGGCAAAGCCGAAATATTAAGCAAAACAAGTGAGTCTATGTTTTAGGTAATCAACCCTTTTTCAAGTATCTGTTATAAGTCTCCTGTGGACTCTCTGCTAAAATCTCCCACGCCTTACTTTTCAGTGGCTGATAAGTATTAAAAGTAAAGTTTTTCTTTTTAGCATCAAATTTGGCAACTAATTTAGCACCAAAATGCTTCACTAATATTTTGAAAGCTGATTCAGTATGATAAGCCCCAGCATAAACAATATTGTTTTCACTAATATGCTTATAACATTCTAGTATTATATCAAAATTAGGAAGTTTCCAAAAAACTTTTTCATCCAACTGTCTTAATGCTAATAGCTCCTCAGAATTTAAATCTTTAGCTATCTTATTCCAAAAGAAAGTTATCCCCTCTATTTTTGTGTAACAATCGATATAAAAATCCTTACAAACATCTAGTATTGGATCATTAATATCGTTAATCTCTGATAACTGATTAAATAAAAATAATCTTAAAGATTCAAGTGATTTTTCGATCACTAGTCGATCCTTATAAAAATTGTCTCCACGCAAGTAATAGTGCAAATAGTAAAAACCTATTGAACGATGATCAATATTAATTACTTTTTTAAGCCAACTAAATTTCCTAAGCGCATTGACAATCCGAACCATTAATACGTCTTGCAATCCAGCTCTTTGTTGAGCTTCAATTAATAAATTTCTTCTATCAATTTTTAAGAAAAATCCTAGAAGATTTTTCTTTGCAATGTTTAAAAAGTGCTTCTGAAAATCAACACTATCACTTCTCTTATAATCATCAGAAGAATGATAATCTCCTATTAAATCAACAGATCCAGTAACTTTATTATTATCAACAAAAACAAGTCTTCTAAATGTAATCGGAACAGAATAAAAACTATTAGATATAAAAATAAAAGAGATAAATATTTTTAATGCTCGTACCATATTGCACTTATAAGTTTAATAATTATGTAGATCTATAATAAATTTATACAATAAAATTATAAAAAAGCGAGGAGAAACTCCTCGCCTTCACTAACCACTCACCGTGAACTACCGACCACTAAGCTTGAAGCTTTAGTGGCGGCTTTCTGATTCGCCCCATGATAGCTAAACTGTTAGCAAGCGCAACAATCCCCGCCAGAGCATGATCCACAGTCAATGACTGCCACAGGCTTGGATTCGGGCAGTCCCTG